>NZ_RZPL01000160.1:0-9285 GCF_004022805.1 Mesorhizobium sp. M7A.F.Ca.CA.002.04.1.1
TGTCGGCAATGTGCGCCATTGGCCCGGTATCAGCCGGCAGGAACTGGTCTCCCTGTTCCCCAATGGCAAGACGCTGCATGTGCCGAGCGACGGCAGGCCGCTGCCCGGCTTTGAGCAGGCGCTCGCCTCCTACAAGGCGCGCAAGGGATCGGGCTCGCCGGCCATCGAGATGGCCAGTGCCGGCGGCAGCAGCAAGAAATCGGGTGGATTCCTGTCGGCTTTCTTCGGTGGCGGCGGCGACGACGAGGCCGACGACAGCGCCGATGTCGAGACCGCTTCGGCCGCCCCCCCGCCCAAGGCGAGAAACCTGAAGCCGGCAGCGGCGGCCAAGACCAGCAACCTCCCGGGCATCGCCATCGTGGCGCCGGAGAATGCGCGGCGCGCCGAGATTCCGCAGGTGACCGAACAGCAGGCTCCGGAGCCTGAACAGGACACGCCGGAGACGATCATCGCGGCATTGCCGGCCCGAAGCATTCCGCTGCCGGATTTCGCACCGCGGCCGAAAGCCGATGTCGGCGCGCAGCAGCCTGAGAATGTTCCCTTCGCGATGGCGGAGGCGACAGCCACCACCGAGCAGGCCGTGGCGACCGCGCATGCGCCGGCGAGCGTTCCTTTCGGCATGGCCGATGCAACGGCTTCGGCTGATGCGACCCAGGTCGCGGTCAACAACATACCGTTGCCGACATGGCGTCCCGACAATTCGCTGCCGGCCGCTCTGGCTGCGCCGCCCAGCAAGGATGTGCTGATGGCGCTGGCCGAGACGGCCGACCAAGGCAAGACCGCGACCGATGCGTTCTCGGTGCTGCCGACGGCGCGGCCCGAGATGGCCAGGCCGGACGCGGTCAAGGCCGTGCTCGACGAGGCCAATGCCCAGGTCGGTGCGGCCGATTACCAGCTTGCTTCCTTGTCCGGGTCCGAGCCGCGTTCGGCGTTCAACGATCCGGGCACCAACACCGCATCGCCGCGCGATGCTGTCGTGGCCCGCCCAGTCGGTTCCGATCCGGCCGCCGCGATCGGCGCCGGCGTCAAGACGACCCGCAAGGAATCGAGAGCCACCGCCCGCGACCTGAAGCCAGGCCCCAAGGCCATGGTGGTTGCAGCCGCACCGCAGGCCGCCCGTTGGGCCTTGACCAGCGGCGAGCAGGTCGCCACCGTTTCAAGCGCGACGACGGCGCCGGGTTACGCCTACAGCATCGTGCACACGCCGCCGAGCGAGGTCTACACCGCTGGCTTCCAGCCGAGCAGCCAGGTGGCCGATGCCAATCGCTTCACCGGCAACGCCGTCAAGTTCATGTCGGTAGCCCGCTTCCAGACCAAATGACGGCAAATCAACCGACAAAGCCGCGCCGGGCAACCAGCGCGGCTTTTTGCTGCGTGGCCGGATCCGGTCGCGCGGCCCGCCGGCTTCCGATCACACCGGCCTGACATTGCCGTGATCGTGGAACGCCTCGGGCCGTCAACGGTTTCTCCCTCGTTCGTTCAAACCCGGGGATACCCATGAAGAAGATTCTACTGGCATCGGTCATCGCGTTGGCAACCGCTTCGGCGGCCATCGCCCCTACGCAGGCCGAAACCATTGTCGTCAAGACCCACGATCACATGCACATGAAGAAGCACTGCCGGACCAAGGTTGTCACGACCTGGAAGCATCATCATAGGGTGGTCAGGGAAGTCAGGGTCTGCAACTGATCCGGCCAAGGCAGGCCTGGAAAAAACATCCGGCGGAAGCCCGGTCGACGCAAGTCGGCCGGGTTTTTCCATGCCGCCATGAAAGCCTTATTTTGTGAGCTTGCTCGCCGCGCGCGCCAAGCCTTCGATCTCGTCCCATTTGCCGGCCTTGACGAGGTCGTCGGGCGCCACCCAGGAACCGCCGACGCAGACCACGTTGGGCAGGCTTAGATAGTCAGCCGCGTTCTTGGCCGAGATGCCGCCGGTCGGGCAGAATTTCACATCGGCGAGCGGCGAGGCGAAGGCCTTCAGCGAAGCGATGCCGCCCGACTGCTCGGCCGGGAAGAATTTCAGGAAGCGCAAGCCGGCTTCGCGCGCGGCCATGATCTCGCCGGGGGTGATCGCACCGGGCAGCAGCGGAACATCGCTGGCGGCGGCTGCCGACAGAAGCTCGCGGGTGATGCCGGGGCTGACGATGAAGCGCGAGCCCGCGGCGGCCGCCTCTTCGAACTGCCTGGCATCAAGAATGGTGCCGGCGCCGACGATGGCTTCCTCGACTTCACCAGCGACCCGCCGGATCGCTTCCAGCGCGTCGGCGGTCCTCAGCGTGATCTCGATCGCAGGCAGGCCGCCGCGCGCCAGAGCGCGGGCCAGCGGCACGGCATTGGCGACATCGGAGATCTTCAGCACCGGGATGACGGGCTGGCCGTTGAGGAGCGACAGAAGTTTTTCGGTCTTGCTGGGCATGTGTCTCTCCGTGGCGTGGGACAATTCAACCGATTAGCAGAAGGCCGTTTTCCTGTCCACGAAACCGGCCGTGTCGCGATGTCACGCGTCGCCCATACTCGCCAAGCCCAAGTTGACAAGGGTGGCTGCCGGCTCGATGGTGCCGACAGCTTTGGTCCCGGTGGCTTTTCAGGATAGGAATTTTTTCTTGACTCCCTGATCTCAGCTATGGTACAAATTCACCCATGGTGCAGATTTGCGCCAGTGACCCGCCGAACAGGATGCCTGCTTTGCCTTGAATCGGCTTGCTCGAGCGTCTAGTGGCTTCGGCGATGACATCACTTCCACTCCTTCGCGTCGCCGCGCTCTACCGGTTTGCCCGGCTCGACGCTTTCGAAGAACTGCGCGCGCCGCTCGCCGCATTCTGCTGCGGGCGCGGCATAAAGGGCACGCTGCTGCTGGCGCATGAAGGCATCAACGGCACCGTCGCCGGCAGCGAGACGGCAATTGCCGAACTGATCGCGTATCTCGAAGCCATCGAAGGGCTTGCCGGACTCGAGGTCAAGTACAGCGCGGCCGCGGACATGCCGTTCCATCGCATGAAGGTGCGGCTGAAGCGCGAGATCGTCACCATGGGTGTCGATGACATCGATCCTTCGAAAAGTGCCGGCACCTACGTCGCGCCGGCCGACTGGAACGCTCTGATTTCGCAGCCCGGCACTGTCATCATCGACACGCGCAACGCCTATGAGGTGTCGATCGGCACGTTCAAGGGTGCGATCGACCCGGCCACCGCAAGCTTTCGCGAGTTCCCGGCCTGGGTGGAAACGCACCGGGCGGAGCTCGAAGGCCGCAAGGTTGCGATGTTCTGCACCGGCGGCATACGCTGCGAAAAGGCAACCGCCTATGTCAAATCGCTCGGCTTCGAGGATGTCTTCCATCTCAAGGGCGGTATCCTCAAATACCTCGAGGAGGTTCCGGCCGAACAGAGCCTCTGGCAAGGCGAGTGCTTCGTCTTCGACGAGCGGGTTTCGGTGTCGCACGGCCTTGCCGAGGGCGACGCGGAACTGTGCCGCGCCTGCCGCCACCCGCTGACGCCGGGCGAGCTGACGTCGCCCAAATTCGCTGCCGGTATTTCGTGCCCGCATTGCTTCGATGCGCGTTCGGACGAGGACCGCCAGCGTTATGCCGAGCGCCAGCGCCAGGTCGAGCTTGCGCAGGCGCGGGGCAGGGGGCCGCATATCGGCTCCTGATCCAGCATCGTGCTGCTGCAAAGCGGCTGCCTGTCATTGCAATGTCAAGTTTCGGGACCTACGTCTTCGACGTTCGAAACCCGCCCGTTGGCCGGGCAAATCCTGGAGGCACTGAATGTTCGATCCCAAGAAGCTTCTCGACGATCTGCTCGGCTCGCAAATCCCCGGCACCAGCGGCACCGTTCGCGACAAGGCGGGGCAGGCCGTGCAGATGGCCAAGGACAATCCGCTGGCCGCCGGTGCGCTGGCCGCGGTGCTGCTCGGAACCGGTACTGGCCGCAACGTGACGGGCGCCGCGGTGAAGCTTGGCGGACTGGCCGCGATCGGCGGCCTCGCCTACAAGGCCTACCAGAATTACAAGGCCGGCAACGCGCCCGCGGAAGCACCGGCGGCCGGTGAACCGGAATTGCTGCCGCCGCCCAAGGATACCCCCTTCCACCCGTCGCAGGCGCCGCAAGGCGAGGACGAATTCACGCTGACCCTGGTGCGGGCGATGATTTCGGCGGCGAAGGCCGATGGCCATATCGACGATGAAGAGCGCCAGAAGATCGCCGGCAAGCTCAGCCTGGCCGGCATAGGCTCCGACGCCGAAAAGTTCCTGATGGCGGAGCTGGCAAGCCCGCTCGACCTCGACACGCTGGTGGCCGGCGCCAAGACCGATGCGCAGAAGCTCGAACTCTACACGGCGTCGCGCCTGACCATCGATCCCGACACACGCGCCGAGCGCGGTTATCTCGACCTGCTTGCCGGCCGGCTCGGCCTGCCGGACGCGCTGGTCGACCATGTCGAGGCGACGGTTTCGGCGGCCAAGGTGCCGGCCAAGGCCGGGACGTCACCCAATCCGCGCTGGTAGGCCAAAACGGCACAGGGGGCACTTTCCGGGTTAACCGCTCATTAACCCAGCAAGCGCATCATTCAACACAGTCGGATCGGCTTTTCCTCCTCCCAAGCCCGGTTCAGATCAGGGGCGGTCGCCAATGGCCGCCCTTTTTGTCGGTCCGGCCGGATGGACACGCTTGCCATCGCCGCCGTCATTTGCGATGCCTTCCTTTTCGAGCCAACCCCCCAAAATCAGTCGAGCAAGCGCAGCGCTGCCGGAGGACAATAGCCATGACCGAGCAAAGAACCGCCATCGTCACCGGGGCCGGCACGGGCATCGGCAAGAGCGTCGCCACGGCGCTGCTCAGGGCCGGCTGGAACACGGTATTCTGCGGACGCCGCAAATCCGTGCTGGATGCAGCCGTGGCTGAGGCCGGGTCCACCGACGCCAAGGCCCTGGCGGTTGCCTGCGATATCAGCAAGGCAGGCGAGGTCGACGATCTGTTCGAGACCGTGGCGGCGGCCTTCGGCCGTGTCGACCTGCTCTTCAACAATGCCGGCATGGGCTACAAATCGACGCCGATCGACGAGATACCGGTCGAAGTGTGGAACGATATCGTCGGCGTCAACCTCACCGGTTCGTTCCTGTGCGCCCGTGCCGCCTTTGGCGCCATGCGCAAGCAGAAGCCGATGGGTGGCCGCATCATCAACAACGGTTCGGTGTCGGCCTATGCGCCGCGCCCGGGCTCGGTGCCCTACACGGCGACCAAGCATGCCATCACCGGACTGACCAAGACGCTGGCGCTCGACGGTCGGCCCTATGACATCGCCTGCGGCCAGATCGACATCGGCAATGCGCTGACCGACATGGCGCAGCCGATGACGGTCGGTGTGCCGCAGGCCAATGGCTCGATCGCAGCCGAAGCGGTGATGGATGTTCAGCGCGTCGCCGACGCCGTCGTCCACATGGCCAGCCTGCCGCTCGACGCCAACGTGCTGTTCATGACCGTGATGGCGACCAAGATGCCGTTTGTCGGGCGTGGGTGAGCAGCCCGGTTCGCGTAAGCGAATTCATCGTGCCAGTGGCACGATGAAAGGCCGGCGAACGCTGGGACGCTGCGAAGCAGCGGGGACCCAGCCGGATGGTTTTATTTCCCGGCCAGCGGCACGCCGGGCTTGAACAGCAGAATGGGCCTGATCTCGTAAACGGCGGTGGGATTGACGCGGCGAAGGTCGCGGGCGATCGCGATGGCCTCGTCTCGCGTGGCGCAGTCGACGACATAGAGCCCGAGCAACTGTTCCTTGGTTTCGGCGAAAGGACCGTCGATGATCACACCGTCGCCCGGGCCGCGCAGGGTGATGGCATCCTGTGTTGCGCCCAGACGCGCGGACGGCCCCAGCGTGCCTTCCTCATGAAGCCGGGTGTTGATCTTCAGCAGGTCGGCCATAAGTGCTGCATCTTCCTGCGGCGTCAGCGCCTTGATCGCATCTTCCACGTGATAGGCAAGGATTGCGTAGAACATTTTATGTCACCTGCTTCGATCCTGATCCAGGGAGCGTAGCGGTTCCCGACACGCCCGCCCAGCCTTGGCCGTGCGTGTCCGGACAGATCATGACACCATCATTGTCGCCAGCCGCAACCACCCGGAAAGAGGCCACCGGCCTGCTTTGAAGCCTACTTCGCCAGGAACGCTCCGATCCGCTCCAGCGCGCGCAAGATGTTCTCCTCGGAATTGGCGTAGGAGAGCCTGATATAGCCTTCGCCGAGAATGCCGAAATCGGGACCGCCGATCAGCGCCACGCCGGCCTCGTCGAGCAGTGCCGAGGCGAGCTTCTTGGCCTTCCAGCCGGTCTTCGAGACGTTGGGGAAGGCGTAGAACGCGCCCTTGGGCGTGATGCAGGATATGTTGGGCAGGGCGTTCAGTCCCTCGACGACGATCTTCCGGCGGCGGTCGAAGGCGCGCATCATCTCGTCGACGTCGTCCTGCGGGCCGTCGATGGCGGCGATGCCGGCAAACTGGCTCGGCGCGTTGACGCAGGACCAGCAATTGACCGCCAGCTTGCGCACCTTGTCGTAGAGATGGGCGCCCTTGTCGCCATTCGGCCAGATCGACCAGCCCATGCGCCAGCCGGTCATCGCCCAGGTCTTCGACCAGCCGTTGAGCACGATCAGCCGGTCGCGGATTTCGGGAAAGCCGAGCAGCGAGCAATGCGTCTCGCCATCATAGGTCATGACGTCGTAGATTTCGTCGGAGAGGATGGCGACCTGCGGATGCGCCTCCAGCCCCTTGACCAGTTTCTCGATCTCGGCGCGAGGCGTGACGCCGCCGGTCGGATTGGCGGGCGAGTTGAGGATCAGCAGCCTGGTCTTCGAGGTGATCAGCGCCAGCGTCTCCTCGGCCGAGAAGGCAAAGCCGTTTTCTTCGCGCATCGGCACGGGAATGGGTGCCGCACCCGTGAACTCGATCATCGAGCGGTAGATGGGAAAGCCGGGGTCCGGGTAGAGGATCTCGGCGCCGGGCTCGCCGAACATCAGGATCGCGGCGAACATGGTCGGCTTGCCGCCGGGCAGGATCATCACCGTTTCGGGCGATATCTCGACACCGGTGGTGGTCAGCGTGCGGCGCACCACCGCCTCGCGCGTCGCCAGCAGGCCATTGGCCGGCGTGTAGCCGTGATGGCCGTCGCGCAGCGCCTTGATCGCCGCCTCGACGATGTGCTGCGGCGTCTTGAAGTCGGGCTGGCCGATGCCGAGATTGACGATGTCGCGGCCTTGTTGGGCAAGTGCTGTGGCCCTCGCAAGCACGGCGAAGGCGTTTTCCTCGCCAAGGCGGTCGAAGGCCGAAATCGTGTGGAGCATTTTTCCCGTCCGTGTGGTTCTTGCTGTTGGGTCGCGTTTTTGTGAGCCTCAGCCCGCAAAAGTCAAACGGATTGGAGCATTCGGTGTCGGAAAATCTCAGGGATTGGCAACCGCGTCCGCGGCCTGAACGCAAGACCATCGACGGTCGATACGTCCGGCTTGAACCGCTGAGCGCTGCAAAACACGGCGACGGCCTCTATGAAGCGTCCTCCGTGTCCGATATCGACGACCGCTTCGCCTGGTTGCCCGATTATCCGCCGGAGACCCGCGCCGCCTTCCAGCCATGGCTGGACAAAGTCGAGGCCAGCGAGGATCCGCTGTTCTTCACCGTCATCGACAAGGCCAGCGGCAAGGTCGCCGGACGCCAGACGCTGATGCGCATCGATCCGGCCTACGGCGTCATCGAGATCGGCAACATCTATTGGGGACCGCTCATCTCGCGCAAGCCGGGAGCAACCGAAGCGCAGTTCCTGTTCATGAAATACATCTTCGACGGGCTCGGCTATCGCCGCTACGAATGGAAGTGCAACAACCGCAACGAGCCATCGAAGCGGGCGGCCGAGCGGTTCGGCTTCAAGTTCGAAGGCATTTTCCGCCAGCATCTCATCGTCAAGGGTGAAAACCGCGACACTGCGTGGTATTCGATCATCGACAAGGAATGGCCGGCGCTGCGCAGTGCCTATGAGGCGTGGCTCGATCCGGCCAATTTCGATGGCGACGGCCGGCAGAAGCGACGGCTCGAGGATTTTCGCGCGGAATTCGGCGCTTAGGAGTTCACTATTGGCACATACCCACGATCACACCGGGCACGGTCACGGCCCTGGTCATGTGCATGGCTCGACCGACAAGAAACGCGTTCTGATCGCAGCCTGCCTGACCGGCGGCTTCATGGTCGCCGAGGCGCTTGGCGGCATCCTCACGGGCTCGCTGGCGCTGCTGGCCGATGCCGGCCACATGCTCGCCGATTCGATCGCGCTCGGCCTTGCCTGGTATGCGTTTCATCTTGGCGGCCGGCCGGCGACCGTTCGCCTCACCTATGGCTTCGGCCGGGTCAAGACGCTGGTGGCCTATACCAACGGCATCGCCATCTTCGTCATCGCGCTGTGGATCGTCTATGAAGCCTGGGGACGCCTGCAGGCGCCGGCGCCGGTGCTTGGCGGGCCGATGCTGGTGGTGGCGATCCTCGGCCTGCTGGTGAACCTCGGCTCGTTCTTCGTGCTGCATGGCGGCGACCGCGAGAGCCTGAACATGCGCGGCGCCATCCTGCATGTGCTTGGCGACCTGCTCGGCTCGGCGGCGGCCATCGCGGCGGCGCTGGTCATCCTGGCGACCGGCTGGACGCCGATCGACCCGATCCTGTCGGTCCTGGTTTCACTGCTGATCCTCTACACGGCGTGGTCGCTGATGCGGGAGGCCGCCCATGTCCTGCTCGAGGGCGTGCCGCCAAGCCTCGACCGAGATCTGATCGCCAGGGATATCCAGACGACGATCCACGGTGTACGCGAAGTGCACCACATGCATGTCTGGTCGCTCGACGGGACCAGCAATATGGCGACGCTGCATGCCTGTCTAGACGAGGGCGTCGATGCGCATCAGGCGGTGAGTGCCGTCAAGAAGCGGCTTGCCAGCGAGCACGGCATCAGCCATGCCACCGTGGAACCGGAATTCGGGCAATGCGCCGACGATGGCGACGAGCACGACCACGGGCACGAGCATGAAGCGGCTGCATATCACGACCACCATCACTAGGACCGGATCGATCGATGTCGATCGTCCTGCCTCAGGAGTTGCAAAACCTTGAAAACCAGCTTGACGAACGCCCATCCTCCGGACGCGGCATGATGGACCGCGACACCAGGAACGCGGTCATCGCTGCCGCGTGGATCATGCTGCTGTTCGGTATAGGCGCCTACTATCTGCCGACCGTGATGCTGGCACTCGGCAGCCTTTCCACTGTGC
>NZ_RZPL01000161.1:0-9258 GCF_004022805.1 Mesorhizobium sp. M7A.F.Ca.CA.002.04.1.1
GCAATGACAGGTCCTGCCCGATCTCGTGCGGGCGCGCCTTCTTCTTGGGTTCGTCGTCGAAGATCGCCATCGTCGCTCCTCCTCCGCCAAGACCAGATTGGCCATTTGCCTGATTTGGCAATCAGCATACATAGGGCAGGGGCGTCGATGCAAACAGCCGATCGGACAACGGCGAGGAAAGACGGGAAATCTCATGGCGAGCGGACAGAAAATTCCGGCAAGGATGACGGCCATCGCGATCTCGGAGCCGGGTGGCCCTCGGGTGCTGAAGCCGGAAACACGCGACGTGCCGCAGCCCGGCCCCGGCGAGATCCTGATCAAGGTGCATGCCGCCGGCGTCAACCGGCCCGACGTCCAGCAGCGCAAAGGCGCCTATCCGCCACCGCCCGGCGCATCCGACCTGCCGGGCCTCGAGGCATCGGGTGAAGTCGCCGCCCTTGGCGACGACATATCACGCTGGCGCATTGGCGACCGCGTCTGTGCGCTGACGCCCGGCGGCGGCTATGCCGAATATGTCAAGGTCCATGCAGGGAGCGTGCTGCCGTTGCCCGCCGGCTTCACCCACACCGAAGCCGCGGCGGTGCCGGAGAATTACTTCACCGTCTGGCACAATGTGTTCGAGCGTGGCGGCCTCAAGAAAGGCGAGACGCTGCTCGTCCATGGCGGCTCGTCCGGCATCGGCACGACAGCAATCCAGCTTGCCTCCGCCTTCGGCGCCTATGTCATCACCACTGCCGGCAGCAAGGAGAAATGCGACGCCTGCCTGAAGCTCGGCGCCGACCGGGCGATCAATTATCGCGAGGCGGATTTCGTCGCCGCGGTGAAGGAGGCAACGGGTGGCAAAGGCGCCAATGTCATCCTCGACATGGTCGGCGGCGACTATGTGGCGCGCAATTATGAGGCCGCGGCGGTCGAAGGCCGCATCGTCCAGATCGCCGTTCAGGCCGGCGCTGTCGCAAGCGCGGACTTTTCGAAGATCATGGTCAAGCGGCTTACCCACACAGGTTCGACGCTGAGGCCGCGAACCGTCGAGTTCAAGGCGGCGATCGCGGCGGCGCTGGAAGCGCAGGTGTGGCCGCTGCTCGGCACGCGCAAGGTTGCCCCTGTGATGGACATGATCTTCCCGCTCAGCGAAGCCTGGCGGGCGCATGAGCGCATGGAAGAGGGTGAGCATATCGGCAAGATCGTGCTCGACGTAGGCTGACAGCGCGCGAGGTCAGCGCCTCGCTGCCCACAAGATGAACAGAAGCTTAATGCTGCAATGCAGCATTTGCATCATTGCTATGCAAAATCAGCCATTCAAGTCCTCATCGATGACGCCTATTTGAGCACCATCGAAACGAACATCATTCTGGAGGGACTACCATGAACCCGATCCGCGCTTTCCGTAACTGGCGTATGTACACCGAGACCGTCCGCGAACTGAACCGTCTCAACGCACGTCAGCTCAGCGATCTCGGCATCAACCGCGCCGACATCGAAAAGATCGCCCGCAGGGCTATCTAAAGCCACGTCCTGGTCCGCTCCGGCGGGCCCAAGCCGTGGAAGCCAGAGCCGCACCAGACGAACTTTGTCGCGGTTCCGAGCCCGCTGGACCCAGTCCGGCGGGTTTTGTCGTTTTGGGCGGGAGATCAACGACCGTCCCAACCGATACCGGCCATCGAGCAGGGTTGACCTCGGTTTCCTGCATGGCATCTTGGCTCGGCGCTTTCACAAGGGCGAACCCTGATGGAAGCAGCGGCTCCGGCATGACAGGGGTGCCCCTATCTCAACCGATCTTTGCCAAGACCGGAACTCGCCAGCGAAGCCAGCTTGTCGTTCTGTTCAAGAGCGCGGAACGTTTTCGGTAAGTACCCACGGCTTCCGGTCTTTGCTCCAAAAACGTTGCGAAAGGACCCGAGAGCGGTTATACAGACCGCGAATTTCCCATTTTGGTGGCTCTAAACCACCGCCCGCGCGGGAACGCGGGCGAACGAGAAGGATTTGTAAAAATGGCCAATACGCTGCTGATGCCCAAGGCGACCGCCGTCTGGCTGGTCGACAATACCGCACTTTCCTTCGAGCAGATCGCGCAGTTCTGCGGACTGCATCCGCTCGAGGTCAAGGCAATCGCCGATGGCGAAGCGGCGCAAGGCATCAAGGGCATGGACCCGATCATGACCGGACAGCTGACCCGCGACGAGATCGCCCGTGCCGAGAAGGACCCGAACCAGCGCCTGAAGCTTTCGGACCCCAAGGTGCGGGTGCCCGAATCCAAGCGCAAGGGTCCGCGCTACACGCCGCTGTCGAAGCGCCAGGACCGGCCGAACGCGATTCTGTGGCTGGTGCGCAACCATCCCGAGCTCAAGGACGCGCAGATCTCGCGTCTCGTCGGCACCACCAAGTCGACGATCGAGCAGATCCGCGAGCGCAAGCACTGGAACTCAGCCAATCTGCAGCCGATGGACCCGGTGACGCTGGGTCTCGCCTCGCAGATCGACCTCGACATGGAAGTCAACCGCGCCTCGCGCGGCCGCGAACAGGCGCAGCCGGTCGGCGACACGCTGCTGCCGGCGGCCCTGACCGAGCGGTTGGTGCCGGCTCCCGAGAAGCCGAAGGACGAGGACGCCGAACTCGACGCCAACGCCGTGTTCGCCAAGCTCTCGGCCTTGAAGTCGAAGAACACGGACAATGACGACGACGAGTGAGGTTGTCTGATATCCAAGAAAAAGCCCGCTTCGAGCGGGCTTTTTTCTAACTGCGTCGGGTCTCAGCTTCGCGCGGCGCGGTCCGGCGCCATGCCATAGTCCTCGCTGCGCTCCACCGCGCGGTAGAAGTCGGCAAGCTGCTTGCCGCGCTCCGGCTTGAAGATGCGGCCGGCGATGACCACCGAGGCGATGCGATCGATGCGGAAGGCGCGGAAATCGTCGCGCATCTCGCACCAGGCGACCAGCGTCCACACCTTGCCCCAGAACCACAGGCCGAGCGGGCGGATATCGCGGGCGGTGCCGCGGCCGGCCTCGTCGGAATAGTCGATGGTCAGCACCTGGCGCTTTTCGACCGCGCGCTCGATCAGGTCGATCGCCTCGCGGGCGGCGTCGCTGACCACCCACATCGGTGTGTGGATCTCGGTGCGGGCGATGCGGTCTTTCTCCGCATCGGGCAATACGGCGCCGATCTTGACCAGCGCTTCGTCGGCGGCCCGCGCCATGGCGGCACCGCCAAAGGCACGCACCATGCGGGCGCCGGCGACCAGCGCGACGATCTCGTCACGCGTGAACATCAGCGGCGGAAGGTCGAAACCCTCCCTCATCATGTAGCCAACGCCGGCCTCGCCGTCGATCGGCACTCCGGTCGACTGCAAATCGGCAATGTCGCGATAGATGGTTCGCTCGGAAACTTCGAGCCATGTGCCGAGCTTCTGGGCGGTGACCAATCGGCCACCGCGCAGATGCTGCACGATCTGGAAGAGCCTGTCGGCGCGGCGCATCGTATGGTCCCTCGGCGTTGTCTCTATGCATGCCGCCCGAAACCGGTCCACCTCTGGGTGGCATGCATCGTGTTTTCGCGCATGCCGTTATCCCAAAACCGCAGAACACTTTTGGGCGGCATGCCTCATGGTTTCAGCCCTTCGCGCTTGCGCTGCGCGGCGACGAACTCCGCGCCGAAGGACAATTTCTTCGTCGTCGGTGTTTTCGCATCGAGCACGCGCCAGAACGGTGCCACGTCACTCGGCGTCATGCCGCGCTGGAGGTCCTCGTTGGCGGCTTCGGCAACAGTGCGCAGATGATAGCCTATGGTGACCGGGCATGTCACTTCGGCGCCATGCTCGACGGCAAGTGCTGTACGCAGCGCACGCACATCCATCTCGACGCCTTCGGGAATCGAGCGGATGAAATCATCGACCTGGCGCGCTGTCGGCACCAGCATAGGCTGGCCTTCGACGACATCGGCCATCGTGCGCGGCGTCGGCTTGACGCCGTTGATGCCTGGTGTGCTCAGTCTGTCGTTCCAACTCTTCATCGATCGTCCTTTCGACCGCCGATGCACGGGTGCCCTAAGCTGGCACCATTGCACGGCCCTCCTGACAGCATACTGTCAGGAGGCTTCAGCATACTCCTTGGCAAACAGCGTTCGCATCCGAGCGAGATCGCTGCCTCTTTCGGGGTAGAGCGTCTTCAGAAAGGCGAGCGCGAAGGTGCCCGGCGCCGAGCCTGGCGCGGAAACAATTTTGCCGTCGGCCATGGCATGCGGCACATCCTGATAGAGGCTGTCGCCGGCATAGCCGGCCTCATGACCATTGATCCAGTCGCGGCCATTGCTCGTATGCCTGGCCTTCTCGAACAGGCCGGCGCGGGCTAGCGCCAGCGTGCCGGCGCAGATGCCGCCGACCACGCCGCCGCGCGATGCAACAGCATTGAGCAGATCAGCAACATCGGGCGGTGCCTTGCCGGCCCACTCATCGGAGCCGATCACGGCGATGGCGTCGAGATCATCATTCTCATCCGCCCCGGCCGATCGATCGGGCGTCAGCCGAAAGCCGCTGATCCCGGTCACTGGGTTGCCATCAGGCGTCAGCGACACGGCACGGGCGCCGAACCATTCGACCGCCGAGGCCGCCAGCAGCCCATACTCCCAGTCGGCAAAACCTTCGATGAAAAGGAAACCGATCGTCTTCTGTTCGGGCATAGGCTCGCTCCCATCCTCACGCACCGGACCTGTTATCTGGGCGTTGACGCGCCCACATCCAATCGCCGGGTCGAAAAATTGGCTTCAATTGCCCCGAGGGCCACGGTCCGCATACATGTCCGGCCAGCCGATATCCTTGCGAATATCCGCCGGCAGCGAGTTCATGAACCGCTGGGTGCGGATCTCGTTGCGCATCGTGCGGATCTTGCCGACATAGTGCTGCATGCCGCGCAGAATGGTGTAACCGTTCATGGCCAGTCTCCTCTCTCTGTATGGAGGTACTATCGCATACCCCTCCTGACAGCAGTCTGTCAGGAGGATGTCAGGCGCGAGACGATAGTTGCGACCAGTGCGCGCGACGCAGGCAAGGCATCGCTTTTCGCCGCATAGAACGGTGCCGAAGGCAGGTTCGCGACTTCCGATTGTTCATAGCGACGACGTGCTCTGGGCGCCGCTGTTCAGTTTCCGGCGACGGACTGTCGGAATACGAGGCCTTCAGCGGGGTGACCGCAGTTCTGATATGGAGGGAGAAAATTGTTCCCCAACAGCAGGGAGACGACGATGAGCTTGCAACTGACAGGTATCCACCATCTGACCGCCATCACCGCCAATGCGCCTGGCAATCTTCATTTTTATACGAAGGTGCTGGGTCTGCGGCTGGTCAAGAAGACCGTAAACCAGGACGACACCTCGGCCTACCACCTCTTCTATGCCGACGGCGAAGCGACACCGGGCACCGACCTTACCTTCTTCGACTGGCCGGTCGGCCGCGAGCGGCGCGGCACGCACAGCATCGTGCGGACCAGCCTCAGGGTCGGCAGCCAGGAGAGCCTTGCCTGGTGGAAGCAACACTTGACCGACGAAGGCCTGGCAACAGGAGAGATCGGCGACATCGGCGGTTATGCGTCACTGGACTTCGAAGATCCCGAGGGCCAGCGTCTGCGCCTGGTCAGCGATGGCGGCAAGGGCGGCAGCCATCCCTGGGCGCAAAGCCCGGTACCGGCCGAGCACCAGATCCGCGGGCTCGGGCCGATCGTCATCAGCGTTCCCGACATCACCAACACCGAGGCGGTGGTGACCACGGTGATGAACATGCGCAAGGCGCGCGACTATGCCTCGCCGGAGGGCCAGGTTCACGTCTTCGAAATGGGCGAGGGCGGGCCGGCGGCGGAGCTGCATGTCCTGGTGCAGCCGGGACTGGCGCCGGCACGGCAAGGTGCCGGTGCGGTTCACCATGTTGCCTTCAGGGCGCCGGACCAGGAAACGCTGCATCAATGGACGGCGCGGCTGGCCGAGTTCCGGCTGCCGTCGAGCGGCGAGGTCGAGCGCTATTATTTCCGTTCGCTCTACTTCCGCGAGCCGAACGGCATCCTGTTCGAGATCGCAACCGACGGTCCGGGGTTCACCGCCGACGAGCCGCTGGAAACGCTGGGGGAAAGCCTCGCCCTGCCGCCATTCCTCGAACCGAAGCGCGCTTCGATCGAGGCTGGCCTCAAGCCGCTGAAGTAGATCGTTTGCCGGTCAAAGGGCGCCGCGTTCCGGTTCGGGATCCCGGCGTCCGTTCTTTCTCAGGCAATGAACGACGTGCTTTGACAGCCGGGCGCGTTGCTGGTCAAAGGCGGCATGACGAAATTCCTCGCCCTTGTCATCGCCGGTTTCATGGTCATTCAACTGATCAAGCCGCTTGGCTGGCCAGGCCTCAAGCGACGCGGTGATTTCTGGAAGCTGGCACTGCTCGCCATGGCCGCGATTTCACTGGCGGCCGTGCTCGGGCATTTGACGTAGGACGCACTTGTCGTCGCTGCTCAATGGCCAAGCACCGGGCCGACCAGATGCTCGGCCCAGGCCCGGTAGCCTGCTTCCGAGGCGTGAAAGCCGTCCGAGGCAAAGCCGGCTTCCGGATTGGTGATCGGCAGGCGCGGCGCCGGCACCGCGCCGCGCTCCAGGCAAAGGCGTTCGCCCATCCGGTTCATGTCGGTGGCGCGGATCTCAAGGATCTTTCCGAGCAGCGGCGGCATGGCTGGCGCCCGCGTGAACTCCAGCACCGGCGACCACACCACGCGCGCTTCCGGCCATTTGGCGCGCAGGCCGTAGAGCAGGCCACCGAACTCCTTCTTGAAGCGCGGCACGGAGTGGAAATTCTTGGTGTCGTTGGTGCCGATGGCCAGCACGATATGCGTCCACGGATCGGCCGACAGATTGGGCAGCACATGGTCGCGGATCTGGCCGGACGTTGCCGAATTGAAGCCGGCCGCCCGCCAGCGCACGGCGCGGCCGGTGCTTTGTGAAATCAGCACGGCGAGTTGCGCGGCAAGCCCGTCTTCCGAATTGCCGATGCCGACCGAAGCGGCGGAGGAATCGCCCAGCACCAGAAGCGAGATTGCCGGTGCTGCGCCTGATATTTCGTGCATGACCGGCCCTTGCGCCGGCAGCATGCGCGTGGTGCGGCGTCGCACGCCGAGGCCTTGCCAGATATAGACCGGGAAGGCGAGCCAGGAGAGTAGGGCCGGGAAGCGCATGGCAGTACCGTTAAACGATCAGCGGCAGCCTTAGCGAATGTTTTGGCCGACGGGAACGATCTTCAATCGCAGCAACTCGCCTGCCCCGCCTGCTTGCCCTGATATTCGTCGTGCAGCCGCACCCAATCCATCAGGCCGTGATAGGGGCCGTTCTCGTTGCGGCCCTTCGGCGTCATGTCGAGATAGTCGTAGGCGCCGATCTGCGCCTCGCCGCCGCGGGCGCGCGACATGAAGGTGAGGAAGATGTCGCCGGTCTCGTCCCTGTAGAAGACGCTGGTGCCGGGAAGCTCCTTCGATGTCCGTGGACGGGTCTCGAAATTGTAGGTGGTGCAGCCGGCGGCGATCTGCTTGTCGGTGAAGGAGACCTGCATGTCGAAGTTGAAATCCGAGACATAGGACGACACCCAGTCGAACTTCCAGCCCATGCGCTGCTTGTAAGGCAGAAGTTCCGCCAGGGGAGCGCGCGAAACCACGACCAGCGACACGTCGTGATGCCGTAGATGCTGATTGGCGCCGTCGATATGGTCGGCAAGGAATGAGCAGCCCTCGCAATGATGGGTGCAGCCCGGCCCGAACATGAAGTGATAGACGATCAGCTGGCTGTTAGTGCCAAACAGGTCGGTCAGTCTGTTTGGCCCTTGTTCGGTCTCGAAGACATAGTCTTTCCTGATCTTCAGCCAGGGCAGTTCACGCCGTTCCGCGGCGATCCGCTCGCGAAACCGCGTCAGTTCCTTCTCGCGCGCCAGATGTGCCTTGTGCGCCTGGAACCAGTCTTCGCGCGAAACGATCTTGTTGCGATGCATGAACCTCTCCCTGAATGTCATCCCAAGGACGTTGGGGATGGGCGCAACCCGACATCGCCGGAGAGGAAATAAGGACGGAGAGGCTCCGCCCCAAGCCCTGCAAGTCACAAACAAAAAACCCGGGCGCATCGGCCCGGGTTCGAAGGAGGAAGAAAGGACTGTGATCAGGCGGCCTGTTCCAGGCTCGCCTTCCATTTTCCGAGCGCTGCCAGATGGTTCATGTGGGCGCGATGGGTGAAGGCGGCCTGGCCGGCGGCAACGTTCGAGGCTTTGCCGCTCCAGGCTTTCTGTGGCGCGGCCTGCAGCGCGCGACCATAGGAGAAGGTCAGCTTCCACGGGTGCGGCCCGATGGCGTTGATGGCGTTGAGATTGGCGGTCGCCTCTTCGTCTTCCTGGCCGCCGGAAAGGAAGGCGATGCCCGGCACCGCTGCCGGCACTGTCTCGCGGAACAGTTTTATGGTCTTTTCGGCGACTTCTTCGGGGCTGCTCACCTTGCCCGATTTCCTGCCGGCCAGCACCATGTTGGGCTTCAGGATGGTGCCTTCCAGCACGACGCGCGCCGCATGGAGCTCGTCATAGAGCTTGATCAGCGTTGCCTTCGAAATGTCGTAACAAGTGTCGATGTCGTGGGCGCCGTCCATCAGCACCTCCGGTTCGACGATCGGCACGATGCCGGCTTCCTGGCAGAGGGCGGCATAGCGGGCGAGCGCATGAGCATTGGAGCCGATCGAGGTCGCCGAAGGGACGCCCTTGGCGATATCGATGTCGATTACCGCGCGCCATTTGGCGAAGCGGGCGCCGAGCTTGTAGTAGTCGGCAAGCCGTTCGCGCAGGCCATCGAGGCCTTCGGTGACGGTGTCGCCGGGAAACCTGGCCAGCGGCTTGGCGCCGGCATCGACCTTGATGCCGGGGATGGCGCCGGCCGCCTTGATGATGTCGACCAGCGGCGTGCCGTCGGCGGCCTTCTGGCGGATCGTCTCGTCATAGAGGATGACGCCGGAGATGTAGCGGGTCATCGCCTCCCTGGTGCGGAACATCATCTCGCGGTAATCGCGGCGGCTGTCGGCGGTCGATTCGACGCCGATGACGTCGAAGCGCTTCTTGATGGTGCCGGAACTTTCGTCGGCGGCCAGCAGGCCCTTGCCATCGGCGACGATCGCAGCGGCAATGTCTTCGAGACGTTCGCTCATTGTTGCTTCTCCTGAAACGGTTGTTCCGCGCTTAACGGAAGTCTACCGCCAAAGGAATGGCATCGGAAAGCTCGAATC
>NZ_RZPL01000162.1:0-9222 GCF_004022805.1 Mesorhizobium sp. M7A.F.Ca.CA.002.04.1.1
GAAACCCGCATCGTGCTGTCCGAGCCGGCCAACGCGCAGCTCGTCGGCAGCGGCAAGGTCCAGCAGCGCGGCGTCGATGGTGCTCCCGCCGCCAGCCATCCAGCCTTCGAGCCGCACCCGATCCAGGGCTGGACGCCGGATTTCATCCCCAACGTGCTGCAGGAGGCGATCGACACCAGCCTCTATGACGAGGTGATGCCGATCGCCGGGCCCGAGGGCATCAAATGGGCGAGGGAATTGGCGCGCAAAGAGGGCATCTTCACCGGCATTTCCGGCGGCGCGACCTTCGCCGTGGCACGGCAGGTCGCGGAGGAGGCGCCGGCCGGTGCGGTGATCCTGTGCATGCTGCCCGACACCGGCGAACGCTACATGTCGACACCGCTGTTCGACGGCATCGAGGCCGAGATGGATGCCGACGAGACCGCCCTGTCGCGCTCGACGCCCGGCTGCCAGTTCCCGGCGGCTTGACGGGAGATCTGGTATGGACGCCGTGCAAGAAAACCTCGGCCTTTTGGCCGAGGAAACGCTCGATCCCCTGGACTGGGCCGATGTGCAGGCCCTGTCGCACCGGGTCATCGACGATGCGGTCGATTACCTCCGCGATGTGCGCGACCGCCCGGTCTGGCGGGAGATGCCGGCCGATGTGAGAGGGGCCTTCTCGGCGCCGCTGCCGCGCTCGCCGGCGCCGCTGGATGCGGTCTATTCTGAGGTGTCCCGCACGGTGATGTCCTATCCAATGGGCAACATCCATCCGCGCTTCTGGTCCTGGTATATGGGGTCGAGCAATTTCACCGGTGCGCTCGGCGATTTCCTGGCGGCAATCCAGGGCTCGAACCTCGGCGGTGGCAACCACGCCGCCGGGCTGATGGACAGCCAGGTGGTGAACTGGTGCAAGGAGATGCTGGGCTTTCCCGCTTCTGCCGGCGGCACGCTGGTCAGCGGCGGCTCGATGGCCAACATCATCGGGCTGACCGTGGCGCGCAACGTCAAGGCCGGCATCGACGTGCGCGAGCATGGTGTCGCCGCCATCGAAAAGCCGCTGCGCTTCTACGGCTCGGAGCAGATCCACTCGTGCCACCGCAAGGCGATGGAGGCACTTGGCCTCGGCAACCGGGCACTGCGCCGCATCCCGACCGATGCCGGGCTGCGCATCGATATCGCCGCCTTGCGGGCAGCGATCACAGAGGACCGCGCGGCAGGGTTCAAGCCGGCCTGCGTCATCGGTACGGCGGGCACCGTCAACACCGGGGCGATCGACGATTTGCAGGCGCTTGCGAAGCTGTCACATGAGGAAGGCCTCTGGTTCCATGTCGACGGCTGCATCGGCGCGCTGATCGCCATTGCGCCTGAGAATGCCCATCGCGTCGCCGGCATCGAACGGGCGGATTCGGTCGCGCTCGATCCCCACAAATGGCTGCACGCGCCGTTCGAAGTCGGCTGCGCCCTGGTCAGGGATGCCGCCGCGCATCGCGGGACCTTCGCGGTGACGCCGGAATATCTGGAATCGACGCCGCGCGGCCTCGCTTCCGGCGAATGGCTGCACGACTACGGCCTGCAGACGTCGCGCGGTTTTCGCGCGCTGAAGGTGTGGATGGCGCTGAAGGAGCACGGTGTCGAGAAATTCGGCCGCCTGATCGACCAGAACATTGCCCAGGCCGTCTATCTTGCCGGCTTGATCGAGGCCGCGCCGCGGCTGCAGCTGGCGGCATCGCCGACCGTCAACATCGTCTGCTTCCGCTATCAGCCCGGTCTGACAGGCGAGGCTCTGAAGGTGCTCAACACGGAGATCATGCTGCGGCTGCAGGAACAGGGCATTGCGGCCCTTTCGGACACCACGGTGCATGGCGAGCACTGGTTGCGCGTGGCGATCACCAATCATCGCACACGGCGCGAGGATCTCGACCTGCTGGTGCGTGAAACGGTGCGGCTGGGGCATGAGATCGCGACGCAGGGTTCCGCACCTTCCTAGTAGCGGGCAGGCATGCGATTCTGCCGCGGTGATTCGGGAGATCCAGGCCGTGACGCTGTTTCGTATGGTTGCACTGGCGGCGCTGGTCTTCACCGCCTCGGCGCAGGCCGCCGACATGGCCTTCTTCGTCAAGAACCTGCGCAAGGAAGCAGTCGCGGTCGAGCTGTTCAGCCGCGACCGCGAGACGGTCTGGCCGGGCAACGACAAGGTGTTCCTGATCGCCCCAGGGTCGCAGAAATCTGTGCCGTTCTCCTGCAATCAGGGCGAACATATCTGCTATGGCGCCTGGGCCGACGGCAATGACAGCCTCTCGGCCGGCGTCGGGCCGGACAATGACCAGCCTTGCGACACCTGCTGCTTCATCTGCGTCGAACACTCGACAGAGACGATCGATCTGGTGCCGTAGAGCGCGGAAGTTTTCGTTGGACCCAAATTAAGTCAGGGATCGGCTCGTCCGGTCCACTTCCGCGATTCAGCGCTGCGTGCGATGGTCGCCACGCGGCCGGGTGGGCCGCTTATTCAGGGGGTCACTCATGTTTCATATCTATGCGCGCCGCGTGCTGGCCGCGCTGTCTCTCCTCATGCTGCTCGTGCCGGCGGCGCGTGCCGACGATGTCACCTTTGCCATCAAGAACGGCCACCCCAACGCCATGCGCGTCGAACTCTACAGCCAGGATCGCGACTATGTCTGGCCGGGCGATGACAAGGACTTCTACCTCGACGACGGCGAGACCAAGCAGCTGCCGATATCCTGCAACGCCGGGGAATCGATCTGTTACGGCGCCTGGGTCGATGGTGACGAGGGCACCTATTGGGGCGTCGGCCCCGGCAACAAGGAAAAATGCGAGGATTGCTGCTATACCTGCAGCGGCGGCGAGACCGAGGAGATCGAACTGGTCCCCTGACCGGTTTGCCAGCTTGACGGTCTTCGGGCTGGAGCCATAGCCTGTGCAAATACCCAGCGCGCGCCGCCTCGAACTGTTCAGACGCGACGTGCTTCAGGCAAAAGGAGCTCAGCTATGGCCGGCATGGTCGAAAGCGACAAGATCGACGTCGGGTTTTCCGGCAAGCGCTGCATCCATTCGCGCAACTGCGTGCTCGGCGATCCGCACGTCTTCGTGCCCAACGCGCCGGGTCAATGGATCCATCCCGAGGCGGCCAGCGTCGAGAAGATCGTCGCCATCGCCGAAAGCTGCCCGTCGGGCGCCATCACCTATGTCAGGAAGGATGGCGGGCCGCAGGAGCAAGCACCGGTGGTCAACACGGTGCGGCTGCGGGAAAACGGCCCGCTGGCGGTACACGCCGAGATCGTTCTCGACGGCGAGACTTCTTATCGTGCCACGCTCTGCCGCTGCGGCGCTTCGGAAAACAAGCCGTTCTGCGACGGCAGCCACAACAAATCCGGTTTTGCCGCCACCGGCGAGCCGCAGCTGAAGGACACGCCGGCGCTCGAAGCGAGAAATGGTCCGCTGAAAGTGACGCCGACCACCAATGGCCCGCTCAAGCTTGAGGGCAATCTCGAGATCGTCACCGGAACCGGCCATACGGTCGACCGTACACAACGCGCCTTCCTCTGCCGCTGCGGCCATTCCGCCAACAAGCCGTTCTGCGATGGCACGCACAAGAAAGTGGGGTTTGTCGGGTAGGTTGGCGCTTCGGCCAACGCTGCCAATCTCCGCCTTGGCCCAGCGCTCGCAGCTTTATCGACCCGCCCGCATCGGCTAAAGGCAGGGGCAGACAGACTCCCCAGCCGGACCGCCGCCAAAAATGACAGCCAAGACCAAGCCAAAACCGTTGTTCCTCGGAATCGACACCGGCGGCACCTATACCGATGCCGTGTTGTGGTCTGAAACAGAAGGCCCGCAAGAAGGGCCGAACAAGGGCAAGGTGCTGGCCAAGGCCAAGGCGCTGACCACCAGGCATGATCTTGCCGTCGGCATTTCCGGCGCCGTCGACGCGGTGCTGCAGAAAGCCGGAACCGATCCGGCTGATATCAAGCTGGTGTCGATGTCGACGACGCTTGCCACCAACGCGCTCGTCGAGGGCCAGGGCGGCCGCGTCGCGCTGGTGATGATCGGCTTTTCCGAGGGCGACCTCGCCCGCGACGGGCTGAAGGCCGCGCTCGGCACCGATCCGGTGGTTTTTTGTCCGGGCGGTCACGACGTGCATGGCAATGCCGCCAAGCTCGATCTGTCCGGACTGGAAGCGGCGCTGCCGGAACTCGGCGCCTCGGTGTCCGGCTTTGCCGTCTGCGCCTACTTCGCCACCCGCAATCCGGCGCATGAGATCGCCGCCCGCGAGTTGATCCGCGACAAGTCCGGCCTGCCGGTCACATCGAGCCACGAGCTGTCGGCCAAGCTCGGCGGCCCGCGCCGGGCGCTGACCACTTTGCTCAACGCCAGGCTGATCTCGATGATCGACCGGCTGGTGGCAGCAACCGAAGGCTTCCTCGAGGCGCGCAACATCGCAGCACCGCTGATGGTGGTGCGCGGCGATGGCGCGCTGGTTTCAGCCGCTTTTGCCCGCCAGCGACCGATCGAGACCATCCTGTCCGGCCCGGCCGCCAGCCTGGTCGGCGCCCGCCACATGACCGGGCTCGACAATGCTGTGGTGTCCGACATCGGCGGCACCACCACCGACGTCGCCGTGCTCGACGGCGGCCGTCCCAGGCTAGATCCGGAAGGCGCCACCGTCGGCGGCTTCCGCACCATGGTCGAGGCCGTCGCCATGCGCACCTTCGGCCTCGGCGGCGATTCCGAAGTGGCGCTGGAGGATGGCGCGCTCAACCCCAGGATCCTGCTCGGGCCGCGCCGCCTGGTGCCGCTGGCGCTGGCCGGCATGGCGCATGGCGTAGCGCTGATTTCAGAGCTGGAGCGTCAGCTGCGGGCACCCAATCCCGGCCGTATGGACGGCCGCTTCGCGGTGCGCACCGGCGTGCCGGACCGGCTCGCCGCCGGCCTGACCGGCGCCGAAGCCAGGCTCTACGAGCTGATTGGTGCCGTGCCGCTCGCCGCCGACAGGCTTTTGACCTCGAACGCGCAGAACGCGACGCTGACCCGGCTGGTGTCGCGCGGGCTGGTGCATGTCGCCGGCTTCACCCCGTCGGACGCCGCCCACGTGCTGGGCAAGCAGGCGAACTGGGATCCCATCGCCGCGCGCCTCGGCGCCGAACTGTTCGCCCGCAAGCGTGACGGCCGTGGCCAGAACATCGCCGCTTCGCCGGAAGCGATCTCGGAACGGGTGCTGGTGACGCTGACGCGCTGGTCGGCCGAATATATCCTCGAGACCGCCTTTGCCGAGGATGGGCTCGATGGCGCCGCGACAGTGGCGCACGCCCTGGTGCAGCGCGCGGTCGACGCGCATCCCGGCATCGCCCGCCTGAGCGTCGCGCTCGACCGCCCGGTCATCGGCCTCGGCGCCTCGGCGCCGCTGCACTATGCCGGCTTGGCCGAGCTGATCGGCAATGACTGCGTGGTGCCCAGGGATACCGATGTCGCCAACGCGCTCGGCGCCGTCGTCGGCCAGGTCAGGGTTTCGGCCGAGGCGCGGGTCAGCCAGCCCATAGAAGGGCTGTTTCGTCTCGCCTCGGGCGAGACCGTACGCGATTTCCTCGACGAGGCAGCGGCGATCGCGGCGGCCGAGGCCGATGTCCGCGCCATCGTCGCGGAGCGCGCCAGGGATGCCGGCACCGACAGCGCCGAGATCGACGTCGCCACCGAATTCCGGGTCTCGACCGTCGAGGCCCAGCGCATGTTCATCGAGGCGCATGTCGTGGCCGTGGCCTCGGGAAGGCCGCGCATTGCGGTTTGAGCGACGCGGCGAAATACGCCACCTTCACCCTAAGCTGAATTGACCCGGCAAACCTGACATGCCAAAGGCCCGCAAAGCCTTTCATCTGGAGTAGCCTGATGACCGACCGCATCGAGATCGCCGGATTGCGGATTGCCCGCGAGCTGCATGAGTTCGTGGCCAGGGAAGCGCTGCCGGGCACGGGGATCGAAGCGGACGCCTTCTGGAACGGTTTTTCGGCCGTCGTCCATGATCTGGCGCCGAAGAACCGGGAGCTGCTGGCAAAGCGTGACGCCATCCAGGAACAGATAGACGGCTGGTATCGCGATCACGGCGCGCCGGTCGACATGGAGGCCTACAAGGGCTTCCTGAAAGGGATCGGCTACCTCGTTCCCGAAGGCCCGGCCTTCAGCGTGTCGACCGACAACGTCGACCCGGAAATTGCTGATGTTGCCGGACCGCAGCTGGTCGTGCCGGTGATGAATGCGCGCTATGCGCTCAACGCTGCCAATGCGCGCTGGGGTTCGCTCTACGATGCGCTCTACGGCACCGATGCCATCCCCGAAACGGATGGCGCCGAAAAGGGCAAAGCCTTCAATCCGGCACGCGGCGCCAAGGTCGTCGCCTGGACGAAGACCTTTCTCGACGAGGCTGCCCCGCTCACGTCCGGCAAATGGGCCGGCGTCAATGGCCTGTCGCTGGCGCAGGGTGCCTTGCGGCTGAGCGCCGGCGCCGGCTCGACGACGCTGGCCGACCCCAGGCAATTCGTCGGCTATCGCGGCGATGCCGCCAATCCCGATGCCGTGCTGCTTGTGCGCAACGGCCTGCACATCGAGATCGTGATCGACCGCAACAACCAGATCGGCCGCACCGATCCGGCGGGCATCGCCGATGTCATCCTGGAATCGGCGCTGACCACCATCCAGGACTGCGAGGATTCGGTCGCGGCGGTGGATGCGCCAGACAAGGTCGTCGTCTACCGCAACTGGCTCGGCCTGATGAAGGGTGACCTAGCGGAAGAGATCACCAAGGGCGGCAAGAGTTTTGTCCGCAAGCTCAATCCCGACCGCGCCTACACCGCGCCCGCCGGCGGCACGCTGACCGTGCCCGGCCGCTCGCTGATGCTGGTCAGGAATGTCGGCCACCTGATGACCAGCCCGGCGATCCTCGACCGCGACGGCAATGAGGTTCCGGAAGGCATCATGGATGCGGCGATGACGGCGCTGATCGCGTTGCACGATGTCGGGCCGAACGGCCGCCGCGCCAATTCCCGCGCCGGCTCGATGTATGTCGTGAAACCCAAGATGCATGGGCCCGACGAAGTCGCCTTCGCCGTCGAGATATTCGACCGCGTCGAGGCCCTGCTCGGCATGGCGAAAAATACCATCAAGATGGGCATCATGGATGAGGAGCGGCGCACCACCGTCAACCTCAAGGAGGCAATCCGCGCCGCAAAGGAGCGCGTCGTGTTCATCAACACCGGCTTTCTCGACCGCACCGGCGACGAGATCCACACCTCGATGGAAGCCGGCCCGATGATCCGCAAGGGCGACATGAAGCAGGCCGCCTGGATTTCCGCCTACGAGGCGTGGAATGTCGACACCGGGCTGGAATGCGGGCTGGCCGGCCACGCCCAGATCGGCAAGGGCATGTGGGCGATGCCGGATCTGATGGCTGCGATGCTGGTGGAGAAGATCGTCCACCCCAAGGCCGGCGCCAACACCGCCTGGGTGCCGTCGCCGACGGCGGCGACGCTGCATGCCACGCACTATCACAAGGTCGATGTTCACGCCGTGCAGGCGGCGCTGAAGAACCGGCCGAAGGCCAGGCTCGACGACATCCTGTCGGTGCCCGTTGCCGTGCGGCCGAACTGGTCGCCCGAGGATATCCAGAAGGAACTCGACAACAACGCGCAGGGCATTCTTGGCTATGTCGTGCGCTGGATCGACCAGGGCGTCGGCTGCTCGAAAGTGCCTGACATCAACGATGTCGGCCTGATGGAAGACCGCGCCACGCTGCGTATTTCCTCACAGCACATCGCCAACTGGCTGCACCACGGCGTGTGCAGCGAGGACCAGGTGATGGCGACGATGAAGCGCATGGCTGACATCGTCGACCGCCAGAACGAGGGCGACCCGCTCTACGAGCCGATGGCGGCCGACTTTGACAAGTCGATAGCCTTCCTCGCCGCCTGCGACCTGGTATTCAAGGGCCGCGCCCAGCCCAACGGCTACACCGAGCCGGTGTTGCACGCGCGGCGGCTGGAACTGAAGGCGCAGCAGGGCTGAAGAGGCCAGTCCCTGCCGTGAATGGGGCGGCAGGTCTTCGGCCTGACTTCCTCCGGAGGTGAGGCGTCAGGAAGCTGTATGGTCCAGGAGCCGGATGGTGGGATCGCGACGGTGTTCGGAGTTGACCCTATCGACGCCTTCCACCGTAATCGCGATCGTCCCGTTTTCCACTCTTGCTATCCAGCCCTTCGCTTTTAGATACCAGAGATGAAACTCGAGATGCTCTCGCGGACAGTCTGACAGGCGTTCGAGCTCCACATCCCCGATCCCGGGATTGCTGACGTCGTGCCGGCGCTTCGCGTAAAGCAGCGACAGCAGCCTGGCCTGGATCACGACATCCCGCTCGATGCCTTTGCTGTTGCTGGCTTCCTCGGTCAATTCGCGGCGAAGGCCGGCATGGTCCCTATACGCGATGTCGTATTGAGCGCGTTTGACCGGATCCTTGAGCGTGTTGTGGGCTTCCACGATTTCACTGAAGCGGGCTTCATCGCCGGTTTCGCGATTGTCGGGATGATAGCGCATCGCAAAATAGCGAAATATGCGCTCCAGCGTTTCCGAGTTGGCGTTCGGGCTGACTTCCAAAACTTCGTAGTAGTCAACGAACATAGCGGACTCCCCGACCGCAATCATATTCACATTATCTAAATAAGGAATTCCCAATGCGGAGACCAAGACTTTGGTCCGATGCGATGACGTCCACGCCCCCGAAGACGGAGAAACGGCCGGCGCCCGGTCGGTGGGGGCCGTTGGGTGGTGAGGACGTCGACCAAGCGGACAATCAGGTCCGCCGCAGTGCGGAGATGGCCGATTCGTCGGATGACGGTTATGGCGTGATTGCGGAAGGTGGTGTGGCAGAGTCGGCTTGTCGGGCGGCGAGTGATCTACGCCGCCTGCGCCACCCGCTCCGAGCTCATGCGGTAGGAAATCGCTTCGGCCAGATGGATGCGGCCGACGGTTTCGCTGGCGTCGAGATCGGCGAGTGTCCGCGCCACCTTCAGCACCCGGTGATAGGCTCGCGCCGAAAAGGCGAGCTTTTCGCTGGCGTCCTTGAGCAGCGACAGGCCGGCGGCGTCCGGCATGGCGATCTCCTCGATGACCGAGGGCGCGCAATGCGCGTTGGTGGTGGCGCGGGTGGCGCCGAGCCGCTCGAAGCGCTCGCGCTGGATGGTGCGGGCG
>NZ_RZPL01000163.1:0-9192 GCF_004022805.1 Mesorhizobium sp. M7A.F.Ca.CA.002.04.1.1
GAATGCGACAGCTGCCCCCGCCACCACGGCGACGCTGGTGGCAGGTCTTCTGACGGCATTGCTTGCGGTGGTCGTCGGTTATCCCTTGATGCGCCTGTCGGGCTATTTCGTTTCGGTGGCGACGATGGGATTCTTGATTATCGTCAACGTGGTGCTGATCAATGCGTCGGATTTCACCCGAGGTGCCCGCACGTTTACCGGCGTGCCGCTGGAGACGACGTTGCCCTGGGTGATGGGTTGGCTCGCCATCACGGTGTTCGTTCTGGCGCGCCTGGTTTATTCGCCTTTCGGGCGCGCCATGAAGGCGGTGCGCGACGACACGATCGCGGCCAGCGCTGTCGGAATCGGCGTGCTGCGGACCAGACTGATCGCCTTCGTCATCGGCGCGTTCTTCTCAGGCGTCGGCGGGTCGCTCTATGCGCATTATCTCGGCTCGTTTTCGCCGAACACTTTCTACTTCGCGCTGACGATGAGTCTGATCACAATGCTGGTGCTGGGCGGCATGGGCTCCCTGACCGGCGCGGTGGTCGGCGTCATCTGCGTTTCGCTGTTGTCGGAGATCCTGCGCTCGGTCGAACGCGGCTTCACGATCGGCGATTTCGCGGTGCCGGCCCTGTTTGGCGCCAGCCAGATCGTGCTCGGCTTCATCTTCATTCTAGTCATGATCTTCCGGCCGAAGGGGATCATGGGGGACCGGGAACTTATGTTCGGATCAACCCAAAGATCGGCAACGGTGAACCAGACAGAGGAACGAAAACGATGATCAAACTCACTCGACGCGGTACCATCGGCCTGGGACTGGGCGCATTCTTCGCGCTTGCCTCGGCCAGCACGGCACTTGCTGCCGACACCATCAAGATCGGCTATCCGGCAAACCTGACCGGCATCCAGGCCTCGCTCGACGGTCCGATGCTGAATGGCGCCAAGCTGGCAGCGAGCGAAATCAACGCCGCCGGCGGCGTGCTCGGCCAGCAGATAGAACTGGTGATCTACGATTCCAAGAGCGATTCGACGACGATCTCGACCGTCGCCAGCCAGTTGATCGACAGCGACAAGGTCGTCGGCATCATCGGCTTCGCCGATTCCGACTCGGTGCTGGCCATCGGACCGCAGGTCCAGACGGCGCAGATACCGTTCATAACGCCAGGCGCGACCTCGCCGAAATTGCCTAGCCAGCTCGGCAACGAGATCTTCCTCGCCGCCTTCGGCGACAACGTTCAGGCTGCGGTTGGCGCGGAATTTGCGCTGAACAAGCTGAACGGCAAAACCGCCTACCTGCTGACCGACATCGGCACTGAATACACAACGCTGCTGTCGGACTACTTCGTCACCGCCTACGAGCATGGCGGGGGCAAGATTTTGGAGCGCGACACCTACAAGATCGGCGACAAGACCTTTACCGCGCAGATCGCCAAACTGAAGGCGCTGTCGCCGCAGCCAGACTTCGTCTATGCCTCGTCGAATGCCGAGGAAATCGGCCTGATCTTGAAGCAGATGCGCCAGGCCGGCATCAACCTGCCGGTGGTCGGCGGCGACGGCTACGACACGCCCTTGCTGATCCAGGTCGGCGGCGACGCGGCCAAGGACACCTACTTCACCACCCACGCCTATATCGGTGAGGGCGCCACCCCGAAGGTGCAGGCCTTTATCGACGCCTACACCAAGTCGGTCGGCAATGCCCCGGAGAACGCGTTCGCTGCGCTCGGCTACGACTCGGTCAAGCTGATGGCCGACGCGATCAAGCGTGCCGGTGCGCCGGATCCGGCCAAGATCCGTGACGCGCTGGCCGCTACGTCCGGGCTCGACGGCGTGACCGGCACGATCACCTACCGCCCGGGCATTTCGGTGCCGGACAAGTCGGTCTCGGTCATTGGTGTCAAGGACGGCAAGCTTGTCCTGGCAAGTGAAGCGGCACCGACCTTCGTCGCGGAGCCGTGATCTTGTCCACTCCGGGCTCCCTTTGGGACATCTACAGGTCGCGGCTCTCCGCCGCGACCTTCACCGACCTGACGCATGCGTTTCATCCGGGTCAGCCGCATTTCCCGGCCTTCCCGGACGAGGAGCGCAGTGCGTTGCTCGATTTTTCGAAGGGCGATGCCTTCCAGGTCCACCACTACGCCTTCGTCGGACAGTGGGGCACCCATGTCGATCCGCCGGTGCACTTCATCGACGGCGGCCGCTCGATCGACCAACTGCCGGTGGCGGAGATGCTTCTGCCGCTGGTCATCCTCGACATCAGCGACAGGGTCGCCGCCGATCCCGACGCGACGCCGACGCTCGACGATATTTCGGCCTGGGAGGCGCGGAACGGCCGTATCCCGGAAAAGTGTTTTGTCGCACTTCGCACCGGCTGGTGGCCGCGCTGGCCGGACCCCGTGGCGTTTCGGAACAAGTCGGCCGACGGTATCTCCCATGCGCCTGGTTGGTCGAAGCCGGTGCTGGAGGAGCTTTTGGAACGCCGCGGTGTTGCTGCGATCGGGCACGAGGGCATGGACACTGATCCCGGCCGTGCCACTTCCGCAGGTGACGCAAGCCTGGAATACTATGTGCTGTCGCGCGACTGCTGGCAGATCGAGCTCTTGGCCAATCTCGACAAGGTGCCCGAAGCCGGCGCGTTGATAATGGCAAGCTGGCCAAAGCCAAAGGCCGGATCTGGCTTCCCGGCTCGCGCTGTCGCCATCCATGAAGCGGCCGGCTGAACGCGTGAAGCCGCTGCTGGCGGCGGTCGAGGGGCCGCCGCACAACGATCATCAGACACGGAATTCAGACATGGATATAGATACAGTCCGCGATGCTTTTCCGGCGATGGCGAGAGGTGCCGAGCCGAAGAAGCGGATTTTCTTCGACAATCCCGCGGGAACCCAGATGGCGAGCCGTTCGATCGAGCGTATGACGCGTGTCATGATCGAAACCAACGCCAATCTTGGTGGCTATTTCGAAACCTCACTCGCGGCCCAGGCGATGGTCGACGACGCGCATCAGGCGATGGCCGATTTCTTCAATGCCGCCGACCGGCGTGAGGTGGTGTTCGGCCAGAACATGACAACTCTGACTTTCGCCGTCTCGCGCGCCATCGGCCGCGATCTGAACGCCGGCGACGCCATCGTGCTGACGCGCATGGATCATGACGCCAACGTCGCACCCTGGCTGATGCTGGCGGAGGATCGGGGGCTTGAAGTACGCTGGATCGACCTCGATCCAAAAACCTTCGAACTCGACCTGTCGACGCTGGAGGCGACTATCGACGAGGACGTCAAGCTGGTCGCTGTCGGCTATGCCAGCAACGTTACCGGCACGATCAACGACGTGAAGCGGATCGCGCAGCGCGCCCGCGCGATCGGGGCGCTGAGCTATATCGACGCGGTGCAGTTCGCGCCGCATGGGGTGATCGACGTCCAGGAGATCGGCTGTGATTTCCTGGTTTGCTCGGCCTACAAATTTTTTGGACCGCATCACGGGGTGTTGTGGGGCCGTTTCGATCTGCTGCAGGCGCTGACCGCCTATAAGGTGCGCGCGGCTTCCAATACGCCACCTGGAAAATTCGAGACGGGAACGACAAGCCGCGAGGCGCTTGCCGGGGTGCTTGGCGCCGTCGAGCACTATGCCTGGCTCGGACAGTCCTTCGGCAACGTCCACCCGCAGGCGACGCGGCGGGAGCGAATCGTCGCCGGCATTGAAGTCGCCGACCGTTATGAGCGTGTCCTGACAGCACGGCTGATTGCCGGATTGTCCAGAATTGATGGCGTCTTGATCCAGGGCATATCCGATGTGGCGGCGCTGGCGCGCCGTGTGCCTACCGTGTCGATCACCGTTGACGGAACCGATCCCGCGGACATCGCCAGGGCGATGGCAGAGGAAGGCATCTATCTCTGGCACGGTCACAATTACGGTTTGGAGCCAATCAAGCGGCTGGGGCTTGCGGACCGCAACGGTGTCGTCCGCATCGGGCTGGCTCATTACAACACCGAGGCGGAAGTCGATTTCCTGCTGGCGAAGCTGGCGGACTGGATGAAGACGCGGACCTGACATGCGCGACAGAAACGGAACCCCGAGGATCGGCGTCAAGCTGCGCCATGCCAGACAGGTGCTTGGCCTCAGCCTGGAAGAGCTCGGCGCCCGCATCGGGCTGACAGAGGGTTATCTCTCGAAGATCGAAAACGACCGCGCTACGCCGTCCATGGCGGCTCTGCACCGGCTGGTGCAGGCACTGGGCATCAACATGAACGCGATGTTCGGCACGCTGCAGCACAATGCCTCGGAAGTGTTCGTTTTGCGGCAAAACGAGCGTCCGCACATGGAGACGGGACATCGGCGTTCGGGCAACCATGTCGTGCTCGAGCAATTGGTGCCGTCCGGTCCGGAATATCTGCTGCAGATCAACGTCCACGTGATCGAGGCCGGCGGCGGCAGCCCCGAGTTGATCAGCCACAAGGGACAAGAGTTCGGCTACGTGCTCGAAGGTTCCGTCGAATTGCTGGTCGAGGCGAACGTGGTGGCACTCGAGGCAGGCGACGCGTTCTATTTCAACTCCGAACTCGGCCACGGCTACCGCAATATCGGTTCGACCACGGTCCGCATCCTCTGGGTCAACACGCCGCCGACATTCTGACCGCCTCCAGCGCGGCGCCGGATTTCGAGGGAGTTCTGCAGACGTCGTTCAATGAGCCAACGTCCACAGGACAACAGCCGCCGAGCCCAACCGTCCTGTTTCAATGCCCGAACGCGAGCGGCGGGGCCAGTCGGTCGCGCCGCAGCCAGCGCGCCAGCAGCAGCGCGGCCACCACGGCCAGCCCCGTCGACAGGCCGATCCAGATGCCGACGCCATGCAGGCCGAAATGGAAGGCGAGCAGCACGCCGAGCGGCAGGCCGACGCCCCAATAGCCGATCGCGGCATAGATCATCGGCACCTTGGTGTCGTGCAGGCCGCGCAGCATGCCGGCGGCCACCGCCTGGGCGCCGTCGAAGACCTGGAATAGCGCCGCGAAGACCAGGAACGACACGGCAAGTTCGATCACCCTGGCATTGGCCGGATTGCTCAGATCGATGAAGGCGCTGATCAGCGGATGCGGCCACAGGATCATCACCAGCCCCATCAGCGCCATGAACGAGACGCCGATGACGAAGGCGGTCCAGCCGGCGCGCGACACGCCTTGCGGATTGCCGGCGCCATGCGCAAGGCCGACGCGCACCGTCACCGCCTGGTTGAGGCCAAGCGGCACCATGAAGGAGATCGAGGCGATCTGGATGGCGATCGCGTGCGCGGCCAGCGAATCCGCGTCGATCAGGCCCATCAGCAGGGCGGCCGCATTGAAGATAGTCACCTCGAAGGCGAGAATGCCGGCAATCGGCAGGCCGAGCCGCAACAGGCCCTTGAAGCGTGGCCAGTCCGATCGCCAGAACCGTCCGAACAGACGATAACGGCGGAACTTCTTCTCCAGCATCACCACGGCAGCCAGGCCGATGAACATCAGCGTTGAGGACAGCGAGGTGGCAAGGCCCGACCCGGCAATGCCCATCGACGGCACGCCGAGATTGCCGAACATGAACACCCAGTTGAAGAAGGCATTGCAGGCGACGGCAACAAAGACGATGACCAGCGCCCAGCCCGGCCGCTCCAGCGCCGAGATGAACGAGCGCAGCACGATATAGAAGTAGAAGGGCAGCACCGCCCATTCGAGCCAGCGCAGATAGATGCCGGCCTGATGCGCCAGTGCCGGTTCCTGGCCCATGGCCAGCAGAATGCCTTCGCCGTGCCAAAGCACGAGCCAGATTGGGATCGAGATCAGGATCGCCAGCCACAGGCCCTGGCGCACGGTGCGGCGCAGGTCGCGCACCGAATAGCGGCGGCGGCCAAGCTCGGTGGCGATCATCGGCGATGTCGCCAGCATCAGGCCGAGGCCGAAGATCAGCGGCATGAAATAGAGGTTGGCGCCAAGCGCGCCACTGGCCAGCGTATCCGGCCCCAGCCGGCCCATCATCATGACGTCGGTGGCCGTCATCGCGGTCTGGCCGAGATTGGTCAGCACCATCGGCCAGGCGAGCGCCAGCGTCGCCCTGATTTCCTGACGCCAAAGATTTTCCGGCGCGCGAGCGCCGGCTTCGATCGCAGACATTGTTCCGCTCTTTCCAGATACGGCACGTCGGCATTAAAGCCGGAAGCCGCATTTCAAACGGCAAAACCTTCGGTTTCGCGGCGTTTGCGTCAGCTTCTGGACGAAACGCGACATGAAGGCAAGAGAGGAGGGACGGGAACGGATTGAGCCAGGGACCGGCCCCGGTGCTCTAGCGGATCGCGTCCAGCATCCGCCGCTGGCGGTGCATCTCGAGGAAAACCTTGTAGTCGCGGTCGAAACGCCCTGATGATTTCGGGTTCGACGCGCGCGTCCTGCCGCCTTGCTGCATGGCAAGACAGGCCGCGTTGAGGTCGGGAAACAGCCCGGCCGCGGTGGCGGCGATCATGCCGGTGCCGAGCAGCACCGCCTCGTCGGCCAGCGGCTCGATCACCGTGCAGCCGGTGGCGTCGGCATAGAGCTCCATCAACAGCGGGTTCTTGGTGTGGCCGCCGGTGACATGCAGCGTATCGATCAGATAGCCGTTCTCGTTCAGCGCCTCCAGCACGTGGCGCACGCCGAGCGCGATGCCGACGGCGGTGCGCCAGTAGAGTTTGCACAGGCTGTCGAAGGAGGAGTCCAGCGTCAGCCCGCTGACGACGCCGACGGCATGCGGATCGGCGAGCGGTGAGCGGTTACCATGAAAATCGGGCAGCACATGCAGCCGCGCGGCAAGGTTGTCGCCCTCGGTGGCGCGCAGCTCGGCGACACGCCTGGCGATCTTCGCATGCATGGCGGCATCCGGCTCGCCGCCGGCGCCGTGCCAGCGGATGATGTGGTCGAGCAGGGCGCCGGTCGCCGACTGGCCGCCTTCCGACAGCCACAGCCTGGGCAGCGCCGCGCCGTAATAGGGACCCCAGACGCCGGCGAAGGGCTGCGGATCCGGTGACATCGCCATGACGCAGCTCGACGTGCCGGCGATCAGCGCCAAATGCCGGCCGATGTCCTGTTGGTCGCCGGCAAAGCCGCCGAGCACGCCAAGCGCACCGGCATAGGCATCGATGACGCCGGCGCCGACCCGGCATTTCTCGCTCAGCCCAAGCTCGGCCGCTGCCTGGGCGGTCAGTTGGCCAATATAAGCGCCGACCGGGCTGGCCTTTTCCGGCAAATTGCCGTGCTCGAAAAGATCGCCGAGGCCGACGAGCGCAAAGAAGTCGCGCCGCCAGCCGGCCTCTTCATGCGCCAGATAGGTCCATTTGGCGGTCAGCGTGCATTGCGAGCGGGCCAGCGAACCTGTCGCTTGCCAGGTCAGGAAATCGGTGAGATCGAATAAATAGCCGGCTTCATTCCAGGTCTCCGGCAAATTGCGCTTCAGCCACATCAGCTTCGGTGTCGCCATTTCCGGCGACATGACGCCGCCGACGTAATTCAGCACGGCGTGGCCGCTTGCCGTGCATTCGTCGGCCTCCGCGATGGCGCGGTGGTCGAGCCAGACGATGGTGTCCCAGCGCTTGTCGCCCGTGGTCGAGACGCTGAGCTGGCCGCCTTGCCGGTCGCGCACCACCAGCGAACAGGTGGCATCGAAGGAGATGCCGACGACCTCCTCGGCAGCTATGCCGGCCTTTTCGCGGGCAGCGCGCACGGCGGCGCAGACGGCCGACCAGATATCGCGCGAATCATGTTCGGCGTGATCGGGCTTCGGCTGGTTCATGGCGATCGGCCGCTCGGCGCGGCCGAGCAAGGTGCCGTTGGTGTCGAGAATGCCCGCGCGAGCGCTCCCGGTGCCGACATCGACCGCGCAAACGAACTGTTTCGTCAAGATGCTCTGTCTCTCGCTCCCAGGCCTGCAATCAGATCGGGCAATTGCAGCATGTCAGCGAATATAAAGTCCGGTTCACTCGACGCAAGCCGCGCTTTCAAGGTCGGGTTGCCGGCATGCGAGCCGCCGGTGAAGGCAAACACGCGCATCCCCGCCGCCCGCGCGGCAATGATGCCGGCCGGGCTGTCCTCGATGACGAGGCATTTGCGTGGATGGGCCCGCATGCTGGCGGCGGCATGCAGGAACAGGTCCGGCGCGGGCTTTCCCTTGGCCACCATGGTGGCACTGAACAGGTGCGGTTCCATCAGCCCAAGCAATCCGGTGACGTCGAGCGCGTAGCGGATGCGGTCGAGCGTGCCCGAGGACGCGACACAGAACGGCAGCCCAAGCTTCGGCAGCATCTTCTTGACACCGGCGATCGGCTTCAGCTCCTCGCGGAATTTGCGCATCAATTCGACGCGCATCTCGGTCAGGTGCAGGTCGGTGATATCGAGCCCGAAGTCGCGGCCGAGGATCTCGCGCACGCTTTTCATGCTCTTGCCGAGGAAATGCTCGTAGGCGGCATCCTCACTGACGCTGCCGCCGGCAAGCCTGACCATGCCGAGCAGCGCCGAGACGGAGAGCGCCTCGCTGTCGACCAGCACGCCATCGCAGTCGAAAATGACCAGTTCAGGCGTCATGGCCGAGAATGGCTCTCAGAGCTTGCCGGCGAGGTAGCGCGTCAGCGTGGCGCGCGCGCCATTCGCCCACAGCACGTTGAGCGCATGGGCAAAGGCCTCGACAAACGCCGTTGCGCGGCCGACATCGCCATAGATGTCCTCCATGGCGAGCCAGGCGGCGGGAGCGTCCTTTGCTGCCTTTGCCGTCGCCTGCAGCCGGTCCCAACTCGGGTCGTTGGGCTCGATGACGGCGCCGCTGTCCGTCGTGCCGAAGCAGTAGCGGCACCACAATGCCGATTCCAGGGCCAGGCCGGCGACGCTTTTCCCAGCCTTCAGCCGGTCGGCGATGGTCGGGATGATGAACTTCGGCTGGCGGTTGGAGCCGTCGAGGCAGAGCCGGCGCACCGTGTCGCCGATCTTCGGGTTGGAGAAGCGGCTCTCGATGAGCTGGTAATAGTCTTCCAGAACCGTGTCCGGCACCGGCGGCACCGTCGGGATGATTTCGTCCCGTTCGAGCTTGGCCAGAAAACCGCTCACCAGCGGCTCCTGCATCGCCTCATGCACGAAATGGATGTCCATCAGGCCGGCCGGATAGGCGATCGCTGCATGGCCGCCATTGAGGATGCGGATTTTCATCAGTTCATAAGGCGCAACGTCTTTGACG
>NZ_RZPL01000164.1:0-9169 GCF_004022805.1 Mesorhizobium sp. M7A.F.Ca.CA.002.04.1.1
ACCTGTTGTCGGGCCTGCGCGGCCTCGCCTCGCCCGGAGATGCCGACGACATCGCGCTTGGCGTCACCGCGCTGATCGACGGGCTTTGGTTGCGGCTCGGCCTGCAGCCGGGCAGCGTGTCGCGCGAACAGGCTGTCCGCCAGGTCAAGAATTATGTCGCGGGACGGCTGGCTTTGGGGGAGCTTGCGACCGCCGGCGCTTAAACCAGCCTCGGCCGGCCTGCCGGGTGGCGGCGGTCGAAGTTCATACCGTGGGATTGGCTGACGGCTTGACCTTGGCCGCCACTATACGGTGCTCTCGACGACGCAGAAATCTCGGAGCATCCGATGAGACTTCACAAAAAGCGCGCGCTGGTTACCGGCGGGTCGGACGGTATCGGCCTGGCGATCGCCGAGGCCTTTTCGCGCGAGGGCGCCGACGTCCTGATCGTCGGCCGTGACACCAAAAAGCTCGACACTGCCGCCAAGCAGCTCGGCGGCACTATCGAGACGCTGTCGGCCGATCTTGCCACCTCGGCCGGCATCGCGGCCGTCGGCGAGCACGTCAAAGAATCCGGCAGGCCGCTCGACATTCTCGTCAACAATGCCGGGGTGGCTTTCCTGGTGCCGTTCGAGACCGTCAGCGAGGCGCAGTTCCAGCAATCCTTCGCGCTCAATGTGACGGCGGTGTTCTTCCTCACCCAGGGTCTGCTGCCGCATCTGGCGGCCGGCGCGTCGGTGATCAACGTCTCGTCCTATTTCGCCAACAAGATGATCCCGAAGCGGCCGTCGAGCCTCTATTCCCTGTCAAAGGGCGCGTTGAACTCGCTGACCAAATCGCTGGCCTTCGAACTCGGCCCGCGCGGCATCCGCGTCAACGCCATCGCGCCGGGCACTGTCGACACCGCCATGCGACGCAAGACCGTCGACAATTTGCCGGCCGAGGCAAAGGCCGAGCTGAAAGCCTATGTCGAGCGCAGCTATCCGCTTGGCAGAATCGGCCGCCCCGACGATCTGGCGGGCATCGCAGTGTACCTCGCTAGCGACGAGGCGGCCTGGACCAGCGGCGGGGTCTTCTCCGTCGACGGTGGTTATACTGCGGGCTGATCCGTCCGGGCGCCACGCCAAGCGCCGACATTTTCTGCGACGCCACTTTCTACAAATCCAAGTACGCCTACCGCCTCCAGGACCTGATCGCGAACCCAGCGATGGGGTGGCTCGTCGTCGTGGCGCGCGTGCCAGTACATCCTGATTTCCGGAACAGCAATGGGAAGCGGTGGTTCAAAGATGACGAGCGGCAGGGTCTCGGCCGCCCAAACCGCGAACTGCCTGGGCACCGCCGACAGGTGGTTTCCATTTGCCACGGCTAATGCGACAGCCTGAAAGTGCGGCAGGGTCAGGCTTACACGGCGCGTTCGCCCGATCTTGCGGAGCGCCTCGTCGGTGGAGCCCGACATCGAGCCGTCGATAGAACGAAGAATATGGGGCAGTTCGCAGAAGAGGTCGATCGGCAGAGTCTTGCCTTCCATGATTCCCGCCTGCCTGATCGCAGCGTTGTCGTGCGCGGCGATGATGGCGAATGGTGAATGGAACAGAGGCGTGCTTGAGACCCAGTCGGAGACCTCCAGCGGACGCTCGAGCGCTACGTCGATTTCATCCTCCTGGAGCAGCCGCGAGACATCGCCGCGCGCGCTATCGAGAAACCTTAGCGACGCGCGCGGCGCGGCGCCAGCGATGCGTGCCGCCAGCGCTGGCATCAGCATCATGGAAAAGAAATCCGCCCCCATGAACGTGAAGGTTCGCTCCAGTTCCGCCGGATCGAACGCCTTGGCCGAATGGAAGACGCGTTCGATCTCGCGAAGCGCCACGCGCAACGGCTCGGCCATGCTCTCGGCGCGCGGTGTCGGCATCATGTCATTGCCCCGTCGCACGAACAGCTGGTCGTTGAGGAGATGTCGCAAGCGATTGAGCGCAGCGCTGACGGCAGGCTGGCTGAGGCCGATCTGCTCGCCGGCACGCGTAACGCTTCTCTCCCGCAGAAGGGCGTCGAACACCTTGATGAGATTGAGGTCGAGCGCGTTCAAATTCATCGCATCAATTCGCCCCATACGATCATTCGATTTCCGTTGTCGGCGTATCCCTGGCTAGATCGTCATCGGCCCAGCAGGCACAGGCAACAGAAGGATCAGACACGCCATGACAATGACCCCCGGCACGATCACAGGCAAGGAACTCTTCTGGTTCAACAACACGCTCGTCGCGATCCACGTCTCGTCGATAGCAGGAGAGGACGGCACCTGCGTCGTCGAGCATCACATGCCCTATGGCGACTCGCCACCGCTGCATGCGCATCGCAGGGAAGACGAAGTGTTTCACATCCTGGAGGGGAGATTGCGCTTTCAGATCGACGGCCACGAACGCATTGCGGACGCCGGCGAAACCGTCATCGCACCGAAAGGCCTGCCGCACACCTACCGGGTCGAATCCCCGGAAGGTGCGCGCACCCTCACCATCACGCGCGGTTCGGATTTTGAGACGATGCTGCGTCAGGCGAGCCGTCCCGCCGAACAGCCCGAACTGCCGCCGCTGATGGAACCAACACCGGAAATCATCGCGGCACTGGTGCAGCTTTGCGCAAAAAACGGCATCGACATTGTCGGTCCGCCGCTGGGGTGAGAGGCCGAAACTGCGCAGTCCTTCCCTTCTCCCCTTTGTGGGAGAAGGAGAGACGCGCCGCGCCTTCAACCGATTTGCATCCTCGCCGCCCGCATTCTCCGCTTGAAGCCGTTTGTGCAACGCGATACGCCGTTGCCGACTTCGACAAGGAGAGACCCGTGACCGCTGCAAAGACCAGAACCGAAACCGACACGTTCGGTCCCATCGAAGTCGCCGCCGACCGGTATTGGGGCGCGCAGGCGCAGCGTTCGCTCGGCAATTTCAAGATCGGCTGGGAAAAGCAGCCGGCGTCGATCGTGCGCGCATTGGGCATCGTCAAGCGGGCGGCGGCCGAAGCCAACATGGAGCTCAAGCGGCTCGATCCGGCGATCGGCAAGACGATTGTCGAGGCAGCGCAAGAGGTCATCGACGGCAAGCTCGATGAGCATTTCCCGCTGGTGGTCTGGCAGACCGGTTCGGGCACCCAGTCCAACATGAACGCCAATGAGGTGATCTCCAACCGGGCGATTGAGATGCTGGGCGGTGTCATGGGCTCCAAGAAGCCGGTGCATCCCAACGATCACGTCAATATGAGCCAATCGTCGAACGACACCTATCCGACAGCCATGCACATCGCCTGCGCCGAACGCATCGTGCACGATCTGTTGCCGGCACTGAAGCACCTGCACAAGGCACTCGCCGCCAAGAGCAGAGAGTTCAATCACATCATCAAGATCGGCCGCACGCACACGCAGGATGCCACCCCCCTTACGCTTGGCCAGGAATTTTCGGGCTATGCCGCGCAGGTCGCTTCGTCGATCAAGCGCATCGAGCTGACGTTGCCCGGCTTGCAGGAACTGGCGCAGGGCGGCACCGCCGTCGGCACCGGCCTCAACGCGCCGGTCGGCTTCGCCGAAAGGGTCGCGGATCGCATCGCCTCCATCACCGGCATCGCCTTCGTCACCGCGCCGAACAAGTTCGAGGCGCTGGCGGCCCATGATTCCATGGTGTTTTCGCACGGCGCCATCAACGCGGCGGCCGCCGCGCTATTCAAGATCGCCAACGACATCCGCTTCCTCGGCTCAGGCCCGCGCTCGGGCCTCGGCGAACTGTCGCTGCCGGAAAACGAACCGGGCTCGTCGATCATGCCGGGCAAGGTCAACCCGACCCAGTGCGAGGCGCTGACGCAGGTCTGCGTACAGGTGTTCGGCAACAATGCGGCGCTCACCTTCGCCGGCAGCCAGGGTCATTTCGAGCTCAATGTCTACAATCCGCTGATGGCCTACAACTTCCTGCAGTCGGTGAAGTTGCTCTGCGACGCCTCGGTCTCCTTCACCGACAATTGCGTCGTCGGCATCGAGGCCCGCGAAGACAACATCAAGGCGGCACTCGACCGCTCGCTGATGCTGGTGACGGCGCTGGCGCCGACCATCGGCTACGACAATGCCGCCAAGATCGCCAAGACCGCGCACAAGAAGGGCACCACTTTGCGCGAGGAAGCGCTCGCCACCGGGCTGGTCAGCGAAGCCGATTACGACCGGCTGGTGCGGCCGGAGGATATGACGCATCCGGGGTAGGCAATTCCAGGAAAAGTGTCTGCGGTTTTCGGTCCGGAATTGCGTCAACCAAAAGCCCGGTATTTCGTGAGGGGAGAATTTACTCCCGTCACGACCTCACCCGAAGCGAATTTTGCGCAGGCCGCCCGATCACGGAAACGTAAGTACTGTGAACAATGTGTCGCCAGTCTGGTGGCTTTGGTGAACAGTCGGTTTGCTCTATCTCCCCGGCATCAACCCATCCCGGAGAGCCACCATGTCCACCAACATTTCAGTCGCCGGTTCCGGCGCATCCAATGCCTCGACCACCATCCTCCTCGGCCGCGTCCTGCTCGCGGTCATCTTCCTGCTTTCAGGTTTCGGCAAGCTCACCGCCATTAGCGGAACAGCGGGCTATTTCGGCAGCCTCGGCCTGCCCTTGCCGACCGTAACGGCCACCGTCGTCGGCCTGATCGAGCTTCTCGGCGGCCTCGCCATCCTCGTCGGCTTCAAGACCCGGATTGTCGCCTGGGTGCTGGCGGTCTTCACGGTCGCTACCGGTTTGGTCGCCCATACCGGTTGGGCCGACCAGATGCAGATGATCCAGTTTCTCAAGAACCTCGCCATTGCGGGCGGCTTCCTCGTGCTGGCTTCCTCGGGCGCCGGTGCCTATTCGATCGACGCCAAGCGCGGCTGAGCCAAGACCCGGCAATAGCCGAAAAAGAAAGCGGCGCGGAATTTTCCGCGCCGCTTTTTCGTTGTTGGTGCATGACCGCCGATCTGTCGGCCGGAGTTTCTGATAGGATCGGGGCTATCGGGACGAGGCCGGCCGGCGGCCGACAACGGAGGTGAACATGCCCCGCAACGCGCTGCTCCTGCTCTCCCGGCTGCTGCTCGCCGCCCTGTTCGTGCCTTCCGGTTTCCATGCATTGAGCGACATCGCCGGCACCACAGGCTATTTCGCCGGCCTCGGCCTGCCGCTGCCGACACTTGCTGCCTGGGGCACGGGACTGTTCGAACTGATCGCCGGGCTGCTCATCCTGGTCGGTTTCCAGACCCGGATCATAGCGCTTCTGCTCGCTGCCTTCTGTATCGTCGCCGGCTTCATCGGCCATTATGGCCAGGGCGGCGGCGACGCGATGCTCGCCTTCCTGCACCAGCAGATGCTGATGAAGGACATTGCGATATCAGGTGGGTTTGTAGCGCTGGCGATGGCCGGCGCCGGCGCATGGTCGATCGACGGGCGCGGCGCGGTTTGATATTTTTGCGTAGATGGGCCCGAGCTGATCGACCCCACTCCGTCTCGGCTTCGTCGAGTCACCTCTCCCCTGATCGACGGGGTAGAGGAAGGCCGCGAGCCTATTGCCGCCAACGCTCTTCCAACGAGGCTCCCTTCCTTTCCCTCCGGAGGGGGGAAAGGTGGCGCTGCAAAGCAGCGACGGATTGGGGGAAGCCGGTCATCAAAGGCGAAGCCGCCGGCGAAGTACGACCGGCAGGTCTCCGCTTAAGTCAGATAAGACACGGGTCTGCTAGCAGCTAGCGCCTTATTTCACTGACATGCTGGGGCCACCCTCGACGGCCAGCACCAGCCGGCGGTTGGTGATCCTGGCCAGCTGCGCCAGGCGCCCGGCCGGCCGCTCGCCATAGAGATCGGCCAGCGATGCCGGCAAGACCAGCGCCAGCACGCCGTTGGCGCGCTGTTCCCATTTCAGCCTGGGCATGATGCCGGGCATCGACGCCGTCAGCAGGTAGACGACGCGCATCATCGCGGCGAGGACGCGGGCGCGCTCCAGATAACGCGGCGATGCCAGAGCCTTGATCTCGGGGGCGATGGCTTCGTTGAAGATGCCGTCGTGACGATAGGCGTTGGCCATCGCCAGGAAAGCACGGCCAGGATGGTCGACGCCGAAGAAGGACGCGTGCGCAATGATGTTGAGCGATTGCTTGCCGCGGTATTCGGGATGCGCGCGCCAGCCGATGTCCGCCAGCAATGCGGCCGCGTGGCGGTAGCGCGCCTCGTCCTCGGTCTCGTCGATGCCGAAGGCGGCAAAGGTCTTGGCGGTCCAGTCGACAAGTTCATGCGCATGGGTGACGGAGCGCGAGCGCAGGCGGGCGAGTTCCTCCGAGGCCGAAATCAGCGGATCGGCCTTCCGCTCGGCCTCGTCGAGCAGCGAATAGAGAAAGCCTTCGCGCACGCCAAGCGCCGAGACGATGATCTTCGACGGCTGCATCGCCGCCATGATCTCCTGCAGCACGATGGCGCCATAGGGCAGCAGCGAACGGCGGTTCTTCGAAACGCCTTCGATGCCCTTGACCTTCTCGATCTCGGCCTTGGCCACCTGCTTGAGGAAGTTCGCCGCGCTTTCGGCCGATATCTCGTAATGGTGCATGACGCCAAGCGGATAGTTGGTCATTTCCATGTGCAGCCGGGCAAGATTTCGCCAGGTGCCGCCGACGGCGTAGAAGGGCCTGCCCTGCCCGCCTTTCAACAGCTTGGCCTTCGCCAGTTCGTCACGCGCGATCCTGGCCGCCTGGGTCAGCGAGTTCTTCGCCATGTCCTGCAGGCGCAGGCCGCCCAGCGGCAGCGTGATGCCGTCGCCGATCGCCTCGCCGCTGACATCGACCAGTTCGAGGCTGCCGCCGCCCAGATCGCCGGCGATGCCATCGGCCGGATGGAAACCGGAAATGACGCCGAGCGCGGAATAGTACGCTTCCTGACGACCGCTGATCACTCGGATCTCGGTCTTCAGCACATCCTCGGCGCGGTGGATGAAATCGGGGCCGTTGACCGCCTCGCGGGCCGCCGCGGTCGCCAGCACATACATCTGCTCGGCGCCCGCCTGGTCGGAAAGCGCACGAAAGCGGCGGAACTCTTCCATCGAGCGCGTTACCGCCTCGGGGTCGAGCTTGCCCGTCGAAACGATGCCGCGGCCGAGACCGGCCAGCATCTTTTCGTTGAACAGCATGGTCGGCGAGCGCGCCAGCCCCTCATAGACGACGAGACGGATCGAGTTCGATCCGATGTCGATGATGGACAGCGGTCGGCGGTCCTGCAGCCGGCCCTGAGAATCAGACAGCATCAGCCGGACGCTGCAGCGTTCTTCTTGCGGCGCTTGAACTGCGCGATGCGCTTGGGCGCATGCGACTTCAGCGCGTCACCCCGTCCCGACAGGCTCGGATTGGTCATGAAATATTCCTGCGCGTTGAACGGTTCCTCGCCCTCCTCCAGCACGACGCGCCGGGAGGTTCCATCAGCCAATACGTCGAAACTTTGCTGATTGTCCATAATGTTGCCCAGCATGATCTGGCCAAGGATCTGTTCATGCACAGTTGGATTGGTGATCGGCACCATGGTTTCGACGCGGCGGTCGAGATTGCGCGGCATCAGGTCGGCCGAGGAGATGTAGACGATCGCCTCGTCCGACGGCAGGCCGAAACCATTGCCGAAACAATAGATGCGGCTGTGCTCGAGAAAACGGCCGACGATCGATTTTACGCGGATGTTTTCCGACAGGCCCGGAACCTGCGGCCGCAGGCAGCAGATGCCGCGCACGACAAGGTCGATCTCGACGCCGGCGCGGCTGGCATCGTAGAGCGCGTCGATGATGATCGGATCGACGAGGGCGTTCATCTTCATCCAGATGCGCGCCGGTTTGCCTTGCACCGCGTAGGCAATCTCGTCGGCAATGTGCTTCAGGATGCGGCTTCTCAGCGTGAACGGCGAGATCGCCAACCGCATTTCGTCCGTCGGCTCGGCATAGCCGGTGATGAAATTGAACAGCTGGGCGACATCGCGGGCAATCGTCGGATCTGTGGTGAAGAAGGACAGGTCGGTGTAGATGCGTGCGGTGACCGGATGGTAGTTGCCGGTGCCGAGGTGCACGTAATTGCGCAGCTTGCCGTCCTCGCGCCGCACCACCAGCGACATTTTCGCATGTGTCTTCAGTTCGAGAAATCCGAACACCACCTGCACGCCGGCCCGCTCCAGGTCGCGCGCCCAGCGGATGTTGGCTTCCTCGTCGAAACGCGCCTTGAGCTCGACCAGCGCGGTGACCGACTTGCCGGCCTCGGCCGCGTCGACCAGCGCGCGCACGATCGGGCTGTCGTTGGAGGTGCGGTAAAGCGTCTGCTTGATCGCCACCACCTCCGGATCGGCCATTGCCTGGCGCAGGAACTGCACCACCACATCGAAGGATTCGTAAGGGTGATGGACGACGATGTCCTTCTCGCGGATGGCGGCGAAACAATCGCCGCCATGCTCGCGGATGCGCTCGGGAAAACGCGGATTGTAGGGCGTGAATTTCAGGTCGTCGCGGGGAACGGCGACGATCTCGGAAATCTGGCTGAGCGCCAATGGACCGGTCAAGACGCTGATGCGGCTGGACGACACGCCAAGCTCGCCGGCGACGAAATCGCGCAATTCGCCAGGCATCAGCCTGTCGAATTCGATGCGGATCACCGATCCGCGCCGACGCCGCTTCAGCGCCGTTTCGAACAGGCGCACGAGGTCCTCGGACTCCTCCTCGACCTCGATATCGCTGTCACGGATGATGCGGAACGTGCCGGAGCCCTTGACCTCGTAGCCGGGGAAGAGCTTGCCGATATAGAGGCCGACAGCCTCTTCCAGCGGGATGAAGCGGACATGATGCTTGCGGTCCGGCAGACGGATGAAGCGCTTCAGCGCCACCGGCAGGCGCAGCAGCGCGCTCATCTCCTCGCCATTCTTGCGATGGCGCAATTGCAGCGCCATCGAGAAGCCGAGATTGGGGATGAACGGGAACGGATGCGCCGGGTCGATCGACAGCGGGGTCAGCACCGGGAAAACCTGTTCCTGGAAATGGTCTTCCAGCCAGATTTTCTCGTCCTTGGTCAGCGCATCGCGGGTGATGCTCTCGATGCCTTCCTTGTTGAGCAGCACGGTGAGCGCCGAAAGGCTCTTCTGCTGGTCTTCCTGCAGCCGCTCGACCTCACGCAGCAGCTGTTCGAGCTGCTGTTCGGGGG
>NZ_RZPL01000165.1:0-9142 GCF_004022805.1 Mesorhizobium sp. M7A.F.Ca.CA.002.04.1.1
AAACAGCACCGTTCCATGTCATCATACCTTTGTCCGTCGCATATCCCATCAATTTGGTCCTACCAGATTGACGTGATAGAAGCGCATATTCCAAACTGGTCCAGCGGACGAAAATTTCAAAGCCAAGCGAGGATGCGCCAATTCCGTCTCTGGCGAAACCCTCGGCAAGGCTCATAATCGCCGCCGCAAGGATGCTGGCGGGCTTGCCGGCGTTCGAGGGGTATTGGCGCGCCCAACCGGGTCGCGGAGAGGACGGAGTTCGATCATGTCAGGTTTCACGATTTCCAGGCGCACGATGCTTTCCGGCTCGGCAATGCTGCTGGCCTCCACCGCCATGCCGACACCGGGCTGGGCGCAGACGCCGAAGAAGGGCGGGCGGCTTGTGCTTGCCGCCGATTCCGAACCGCGCAACCTCAACCCGGCGATCGTCGCTTCCAACGGCGTCTTCTTCATCTCCAGCAAGATCGTCGAAACGCTGGCCGAAGCCTCCTACGACGGCAAGGACGGACTCGCGCCAAGGCTGGCGCTGAGCTGGGAGGGTGCCGCCGACGGGCTCTCGGTGACGTTCAAACTGCGCGACGGCGTCAAATGGCATGACGGCAAGCCGTTCACCTCCGCCGACGTGGCCTTCTCGGCGCTGCAGATCTGGAAGCCGCTGCAGAACCTCGGCCGCACCGTGTTCAAGGACCTGGCCAGCGTCGAGACCCCCGACGATCTCACCGGTGTGTTCAAATTCGCCAAGCCGACGCCGTTCCAGCTGATCCGCAACGCGCTGCCGGCGCTGAGCAGCGTGGTGCCGAAGCACATCTACGAGGTCGGCAAGATCGAGGACAACCCGGCCAACAACGCGCCCATCGGCACCGGACCGTTCAAATTCGGCGAGTACAAGGCCGGCCAGTATTACCGGCTGACCAAAAACACCGACTACTGGGGCAAGGACGAGCCCTATCTCGATGAGATCATCTATCAGGTGCTGCCGGATCGCACGTCCGCGGCCAGCGCGCTGGAGGCCGGAGAGATCCAGCTGGCGGCCTTTTCCGCCGTGCCGCTGGCCGACCTCGACCGCATCTCGAAAGTGCCGGGGCTGAAAGTGATCACCAAGGGTTACGAAGGGCTGACCTATCAACTCGTCGTCGAGATCAATCATCGCCGCAAGGAACTGGCCGACGTCAAAGTGCGGCAGGCGATCGCACATGCCATCGACAAGGATTTCGTCGTCAAGACGGTGTTCCTCGGCTATGCCGCGACAGCCACCGGCCCGGTGCCGAAGAACGATCCACAATTCTACACCGCCGATGTGCCGACCTATGCCTTCGACGTCGCCAAGGCCAACGCGCTGCTCGACGAAGCCGGCTACAAGAAAGGCCCGGACGGCAAGCGCTTCACGCTGAAACTGCTGCCTGCGCCCTATTTCAACGAGACAAAACAGTTCGGCGACTATCTGCGCCAGGCGCTCGCCGCCATCGGCATCGACGCTGAGCTGGTCAACAACGACTCGGCCGCGCACATCAAGGCGGTCTACACCGACCACGCCTTCGATCTCGCGGTCGGTCCGCCGGTGTTCCGCGGCGATCCGGCGATCTCGACCACCATCCTGGTGCAGAGCGGCATTCCGGACGGCGTGCCGTTCTCCAACCAGGGCGGCTACAAGAACGATGCGCTCGATGCGCTCATCGCCAAGGCATCGGAGACGCTCGACGCATCAGCCCGCACCGACCTCTACAAGGAATTCCAGAAGGCGGTGGCTGCCGACCTGCCGCTGATCAACGTCGCCGAATGGAGTTTCATCAGCGTCGCGCGAGACACCGTCGGCAACATCGCCAACAACCCGCGCTGGGCGGTGTCGAACTGGGCGGACACGTATTTGGAATCGTGACAGAATTGCGCGGATGAAAATTCGCGAAATCATCGTAGGCTTTGAGTTCTACGAGGCCCCCCTCTGTCCTACCGGACATCTCCCCCTCAAGGGGGGAGATTGGCCGCTTGTCTGTCCCGCGAATTCTTCAACGTTGGAGATTGGCGAAGCCAAAAGAGACAGCCGATCTCCCCCCTTGAGGGGGAGATGTCCGGCAGAACAGAGGAGGGTGCCTAGGCGCGGTCCTAATCAACGTATCGCCAACCCATCGACGCCCCCATGAACCGCGCCCTCACCCTTCTCCGCCGCCGCCTCGTCGGCAGCATCTTCGTGCTGCTGATCGTCGTCATCGGCACGTTCCTTTTGCTCGAGGCCGCCCCCGGCGACGCCGTCGACGCCTACATCGTCTCGACCGGCGGCGACGCCGGCATGATCGAATTGCTGCGTCATCGCTGGGGCCTCGACCAGTCGGAGCTGACGCGGCTGGCTAACTACCTCTGGGCGCTGTTGCATCTCGACCTCGGCCAGTCGGTGACCTTCTCCCGACCGATCCGCGATGTGATCCTCGAACGCCTGCCCAACACGCTGCTGTTGATGGTCAGCGCCACCGCGCTCTCCTTCGGGCTCGGCTCGGCACTCGGCATCTATGCCGGCGCCCGGCCGGGCAGTTTCCGCGACCGCTTCCTGTCGATCGGCTCGCTGGCGCTCTATGCCGTGCCGGGTTTCTGGCTCGGACTGGTGCTGATCGTCGTCTTTGCCGTCGACCTGCGCTGGCTGCCGATCGGCGGCATCGAGACCCTGGCTTCCGACAAGACCGGCCTTGACCGCGCAGCCGACATCGCCGTCCATCTTATCCTGCCTGTTTCGGCCCTCGGCTTCATCTACCTGGCGCTCTATCTGCGCATGATGCGCGCCGGCATGGCCGAGGTCTGGCGGCAGGATTTCGTCTTGGCCGCGCGCGCCAAGGGATTATCACGCCGCCGCATCGTGCTCGCCCACGTCGCCCGCAATGCACTGCTGCCGCTGGTCACCATGCTCGGCCTGCAGTCGGCGCAGATGCTCGGCGGCAGTGTCGTCATCGAGAGCGTCTTTTCCGTGCCCGGCCTCGGCCGGCTGGCGCAGGAGGCAGTCGCCTCCCGCGATACGCCGCTTCTGCTCGGCATTATTCTCACCAGCGCCGTCCTGGTCATTGTCATCAACCTTGCCGTCGACATCGCCTATGCCTTCCTCGACCCGCGCGTCGGCGCCTGCGAGGCCGGCGCATGAGTGCCCTCCGCCGCTTTCTGCGCACGCCCGAGGCGGTCGCCGGCGCCATCCTCCTGGCGGCGCTGATCGCCATGGCACTGTCGGCGTCGCTGCTGTTCCCCGGCGATCCGCAAGCGATTGCCGGGCCGGCGCTGCTGCCGCCGTTCCAGGACTGGTCGCTCCCGCTTGGCACCGATCGGCTTGGCCGCGACGTGCTGGCCGAGCTTTTTCATGGCGCCCGCACATCGCTGGCTGTCGGGATCGCCGCCGCGGCCGCCGCACTTGTCGTCGGGGCAGTGGTCGGCACATTGGCCGGCTTTGCCGGCGGCCTCGTCGACGAGGTGCTGATGCGCATCACCGACGCCTTCCAGACCGTGCCGAGTTTCCTGCTGGCACTGGCCTTCGTCAGCGTCGTCGGACCGTCGCTCGGCATCGTCGTGATCGCCATCGCGCTCGGCACCTGGACCGGACCAGCCCGTGTCGCCCGCGCGGAAGTCCTCTCCATTCGCGAACGCGATTATGTCGCCGGCGCCAGGGTCATCGGCATGCACCCGCTGGCGATCGCCTTTCGCGAGGTGCTGCCCAATGCCTTGCCGCCGGTGCTGGCGATGTCGTCGGTGATCGTCGCCGCGGCGATCCTCACCGAGGCGGCCTTGTCGTTCCTCGGCCTGGGCGATCCCAACCGGGTCACCTGGGGCGGCATGATTGCCGAAGGCCGCGCTGTCCTGCGCACCGCGCCCTTCCTGTCGATCGTCCCGGGCATAGCGCTGGTGCTGACCGTGCTCGGCGTCTATCTCGCCGGTGAAGGCATTGTCGAGACGACGGCGGTCAGGAGAGGCCTGTCGTGACCGCGCTGGCTTCGATCCGCGACCTGACGGTGACCTACCGCCGCGACGGCAGCGAGGTGGCGGCGCTGAAGGATGTCAGCCTCGATATAGAGGCTGGCGAGCGCTTGGCCATCATCGGCGAAAGTGGCTCGGGCAAGAGCACGCTGGCGCTGGCGATTGCCGGGCTGTTGCCGGCAAGCACCAAGACTGAAGGAAAGATCGATTGGTTCCTACCGTCGGCGTTGGGCGCCAAGGCACCTCCCTCTGTCCTGCCGGACATGTCCGGCAGGACAGAGGGGGGCCTCGTAGAGCACAGACCGCAAAAGCTCTTCACCAGATCAAGTCACCCTCCCCGCGGCGGCCGCGATATCGGTTTCGTCTTCCAGGACCCATCCGCCAGCCTCGACCCCGTAATGCCAATCGGCAAACAAATCGCCGAAGTCGCCCGCACCCATCTCGGCCTCACCTGGTCCCAGTCCTATGCCAGGGCCAAAACCCTGCTCGAACGCGTCCGCCTGCCCGATCCTGACTCGGCCCTGCGCGCCTTCCCGCACCAGCTTTCCGGCGGCCAGAAGCAGCGTGTGGCGATCGCCGCCGCCATTGCGGCCGGTCCGAAATTGCTGATCGCCGACGAAGCGACCAGCGCGCTCGATACCATCGTGCAGGCCGAGATCGTCGCCTTGATCCGACGCCTGGTGACCGAGGACGGCATGACGCTGCTGTTCATCAGCCATGACATCGCGCTGGCGGCCGAGCTTGCCGGGCGCATCGCCGTTTTCCGCCATGGGCAGTTGGTCGAGCTTGGCATGACGGCGCAGATTGTCGGCGCCCCGGCCCAACCCTATACGCGCGCATTGCTCGATGCCGATATCGGCCTCGACACCAAGCCGCTGCTGAACCGAGCCGGGCTCCACGCATGAGCCTGCTGGCGGTGTCCAACCTCACCAAGCGCTACCGTCGCGGCGACAACACCATCGCTGCAGTCGACGATGTCTCCTTTCACATCGAGCCGGGCGAAACGCTGGCGTTGGCCGGACCCTCCGGCAGCGGCAAATCGACGATCGCGCGGGTGGTGCTGCGATTGATCGAGCCGGACGACGGACGCATCGAGTTCGAAGGCGACGATTTCCTGGCCCTGCGCAGCGCAGCACTGCGTGCCCGCCGCGCGCGCCTGCAAATGGTGTTCCAGGACCCGCTTGCCGCCTTCAACCCGCGCGCCACAGTGGCGCGTGTGCTCGACGATCCCTTGCGCATCCATGGCATCGCTTCCCGCAGCGAGCGCCCGCGCCGCATCGCCGCCTTGCTGGAGCGCGTCGGGCTGACGGCGGACCTCGCCCCGCGTGCCATCCATGAAATCTCAGGCGGCCAGCGGCAGCGCGTCGCCATTGCCCGCGCCATCGCCACGAAGCCGTCGCTGATCGTGCTCGATGAAGCGGTGTCGGCGCTCGACGTTTCCGTGCGCGGGGAGATCCTCGAGCTTTTGCTCGACCTGCAGCGCCAGGAAAAGATCGCCTATCTCTTCATTTCACATGATCTCGGCGTCATCCGGTCGATCGCCCACCGCGTTATCCTTCTCGACGCCGGCCGGGTTGCCGAGAACGGCGATGCCCGAACCGTCATCGACGCACCGCAATCGGCCATTGGAAAGGCGCTGGTGGCGGCAGCACCGAGATTGAACCGGACCCTGATGCGGCTGGCGTCGGCCGGCCTCGATTGAGACCCGGCCGCCACCATCCGTTCGCTCAATAGCCGACGGTGAAGCGCTGCCTGATATGGGCCGGCTTCTCGATCTCGTCGACCATGACGATCGCGTAGTCCTCGAAGGAAATGCTGCTGCCCTCGTCGGAGGCGAGAAGCGTGTCCTTGCCGAGGCGGAATTTGCCGGTGCGCTCGCCAGGCACGAACATGGCGGATGGCGACAGGAACGTCCAATCGAGGTCGTCGACCGTCTTCAATCTGTCCAGGAAGTCGGCGCCCTTCTGCGCTTCTGCCTTGTAGATCGCCGGGAAGTCGGGGCTATCGACCAGCCGCTTGCCGGGCGCGACTTCGAGACTGCCGGCGCCGCCGACGACGAGATAGCGCTTCACGCCGGAGGCGCGCACCGCCTCGATCAGTGCATCGGTATCGCTATCCAGGAAATGCACAGAGCTGATCACAGCGTCATGGCCGCGGATCAGGTCCGCGAGACCTTCTGTGTCGAAGACATCGCCCTTCCTGGCCGTCACGCCCGGAAGCGCGACAATCTTTTCCGGGTTGCGCGCGATGCCCGTGACGGTATGGCCGCCATCGGAGAGTTCCCTGAGAAGGCGCGAACCGACAGCGCCCGATGCACCAATGAGAGCGACTTTTGCCATGTCTGTTTCCTTATGCTTGGGGGTCTGGAGGATGGGGTCACGCCGCCGCGATGTGGGCGACGAGATTGTCGAAGCTGCCGAACAGCGCGTTCGAACCGATGAGCCGGGGCGCATCGTTGCGGATGACCGCGAGCGAAGGCACGCCATCGGCATGCAGGCGCTGGAACAGCGCACGGCCACGGCCAACCTGATCGCGGTGAGCCGCCAGCAATGTTTCGGTCGGCGCCTTGAGCATTTCGGCGGCGTCCGCCATGCCGTCGGCGGCGAGCACCTCGGCCACACCGCCGATCGTCACGACATCGCGTCCTTCTACATAGCGCGCATGCTGGATCGTCTTCAGCGCCGCAAACCGGCGGCTAGGGTCCTCCAGGCCAGCGGCAGTGATGCCGAGTGTGGCGGCATGTGAGTCGAGCAGGGTGCCACGGACATTGAGGACATTGTGCCGGTAGGCCGGCGTGAACGATTGTCCGGTCAGGCGCTCGATGCGCTGGTCGTTCGCCCAGGCGTGCGCCGCAAAACCTTCATCCATCGGACGCGCGCCGGCGCCGGAAAACAGGCCGGTCGGCAGCAGCTCGACGCGCACGCCGGCGGCCGACAACCGGCCGAGCATCCGGGTGGCACCATAGCACCAGCCGCAGAGCGGATCGAAAAGATAGGTCACTTCTGAATTGTTCATAATCGCTGCTACCCATGATCCGGCTGCCGGCTTGATCGAATGCCGTTGGCTGATATGTGGCAGGTGGGGGTCTTGCGATAAATGGCACCCAATAATACAAACTGTATGATCTGATCATACAAATGGCAGCCAGCTTGGCCGAACTTCTGAACCTCAATCGGCTCGCCTACTTCACCACGGTGATGGAAACCGGCTCGTTCACGGCCGCAGCCAACCGGCTTGGCGTCGCCAAGGCCGTGGTCAGCCATCAGATCGGCAAGCTCGAAGAGGAACTGGGCGCAACGCTGCTGCAGCGCACGACCCGGCGTGTCACGCCGACCGAAGAGGGGCGCCTCTTCTATGACCGCGCGATGATCATCCTGCGGGAAGCGGAGGCCGCCTATGGCGAAATCTCGCGCGGGGCCGTCGAACCGAGCGGAACGCTGAGGCTGACGGCGCCGCTCGACTACGGCACCAAGATGGTGGCTCCGGTCATGGCGGCCTATCTCAGAACCTATCCGCAGATGCGCGTCGAGGCGATCTTCGACGACGCCGTCAGCAATCTGGTGGACGAGCAGATCGATCTCGGCATCCGCGTCGGCTGGCTCACCGATTCCTCGAACCAGGCGCGGCGGCTGGGGACGATCCGGCAAATCGTGGTGGCGAGCCCTGGCTTCGCGGCGAGCCTGCCGCCCGACCTGACGCCGCACCAGGCAAGATCGCTGGCCTGGGTCGGCAACACCCAGTTGCGCGGCATCGGCCAATGGCTGTTTTCCAGGGATGGCGAAACGGTGCTGACCGAGCTCAATCCGGTCCTCATGTGCGACAAGAGCCCCGCCGCCCTTGCTTGCGTGCTCGTCGGCATCGGGCTGGGCGTCTTTCCGGACTACAGCGTCAGCGACGATATCGCCGAGGGGCGGCTGGTGCCGGTATTTGCCGACTGGAGCCTGCCGTCAGGCGGCATCCACGCAGTCTTTCCGCCGGCCCGGTTCCGGCCCGCCAAGGTGCGCACCTTCGTCGATCTGCTCGCGGCGGCCGAGAAGCGGCGATCGCGCGGTGTTGCCACGGCTTGAAGCCGATGGCGGTCAGCGGGCCTCTTGCAGGATCATCTCGGCTGCCTTCTCCGCGATCATGACGACCGGCGAGTTGGTGTTGCCCGAGACGATTGTCGGCATGATCGAGGCATCGACCACGCGCAGCCCGGCAAGCCCGTGAACACGCAGGCCGTCGTCGACCACCGCCATCGTATCCGAACCCATCTTGCAGGTGCCGACGGGGTGGAAGATCGTCGTGCCGATATCGCCGGCCTTGCGGATGAGCTCTTCATCGCTGTCATACTGCGTGCCGGGCAGCATCTCTTCCGGCGCAAAGCGCGCCACCGCCCGAGCCTTCATCAAGCTGCGGACATGGCGCAACGACGCGACGGCCACGCTGCGGTCTCCCTCGGTGGAAAGATAGTTCGGCCGGATCTTCGCCGTCTCCCGCGCGTCGGACGAAGCCATGTGCACGCTGCCCCGGCTTTCCGGACGCAGATTGCAGACCGAGACGGTGACCGCGGGAAAGCGATGCAGCGGCTCGCCCAGACGGTCGGTGCTCAGCGGTTGCACATGATATTCCAGATCGGGCGTTGCGAGGCGCGGATCGCTCCTGGCGAAGATGCCGAGCTGGCTTGGCGCCATCGACAGCGGCCCGCTGCGCTTGAGCGCGTATTCCAGCCCCATCGACGCACGGCTGACCAGATTGTGGTAGCGCTGGTTGAGTGTGGCGGTGTTGGCGACCTTGAAGACGGTGCGTATCTGCAGATGGTCCTGCAGATTTTCACCGACACCCGGCAGCGCGTGACGGACATCCACGCCGATGCCCGAGAGCAGGTCGGGGCGCCCCACCCCCGACAGTTCGAGCAGCTTGGGCGAGTTGATGGCGCCGGCCGCAAGGATCGTCTGTCCAGCGCGGACCTGATGCAGGCGGCCGCCTTGGCGGAAAACCAGTCCGGTGACGCGCCGGCCGTCGAATTCGAGCCGTTCGGTTTCCGCGCCGAGCACTACGCGCAGGTTCTTGCGCCCCGCTATACCGCGCAAAAACGCCTTCGATGTGTTCCAGCGGACGCCCTTCCTCTGGTTGACCTCGAAATAGCCCGAGCCTTCATTGGTGCCGGTGTTGAAGTCTTCGGTGCGCGGAATGCCGAGTTCCTCGGCCGCGTCCCGGA
>NZ_RZPL01000166.1:0-9113 GCF_004022805.1 Mesorhizobium sp. M7A.F.Ca.CA.002.04.1.1
GCCACTGTCTCGGCAAGCGCCTCCTGCAGCGCCTTCTCGTCGGAGGCCTGGATGTATTTGCCGCCGGTGTTGTCGGCGAGGCAGGCGATCTGCTTGCCCTCGTCGGCGGTCAGGCCGAAGCCGACGACATCGGCGGTGAAGTCGACGCCGGATGCCTCGAGCTCCTTACCAAGCGCGCAGGGGTCACCGCCGCATGTTTCGAGCCCGTCGGTGATGAGCACGACCGTCGCCTTGTCCTCGGTGTATTTCAGCGCCTCGGCCGCCTGTTTGACCGCCGCCGTCAGCGGCGTCTTGCCGAGGAATTTCAGGCTGTCGGCGGCGGCCGAAATGGCGCTGCCCGAACCTGCCTGCGGCGGCACGATCAGCTGGATGTCGTCGCAGCTGCCCTTTTCACGGTGGCCATAGGCCATGAAGCCGATCTCGTCGTCGGTGGGGACCGATTGAAGCACGGTTCGAAGCGACTCGCGGGCGATTTCGAGCTTGGGCCTGCCGTCGATCTGCGCCCACATCGAGCCGGACGCATCGAGAATGATGATGACCTTGTTTGCGGCGAAGCCGAACGTCGTCATCGACAAAAGGAGGATCGCCGCAGCGACGCCCCGTGCAAGTCCCGCCATCGAAATCTCCTAAATCCGCCCCTGATCCGGGCGGCAAGCTATTTGACGCGGCGCCGGGACACAAGTCCGGGCGCCCGGTGCGCAGGGCTGCGGACCCAGCTTAACAAAAATCCTGACGACAGCCAGTTCGGCGGTGTCGGCAGCCTTTTACCCGGTAATAGGAATTTTTTCTTGACACCATGACCTCAGCTAAGGTACATATTTGGCTATGGTGCTGATTTGCGCCGGTGACCCGCCGCAATAGGCGGGTTTTTCGTTTGTTGCACCCGTCAGCCTACGCGCGGCGAAGGCTCCGAAAGAACCCATTAACCCGAATTCATGGCCTTGGCCCGATGCGCCGGGCCGAATGCCGAACTTTCAACGAAAACGAAAACCAGCTTAGTAAGTCGTGCGGCGTTCTTCCGAAGGCGGCCTGCCGAATTGCAGCCGGTAGCTCTGGGCGAAGTAGGAATGCGAGGTGAAGCCCGTCGCGATCGCCACGTCGAGGATCGGCATGTTGGTCTGGCGCAGCAGTTCGCGCGCCCGCTCCAGCCGCAATCGCATATAGTAACGGCCGGGCGTGACGCTGAGATGGCGCAGGAACAGGCGCTCGACCTGGCGCACCGAAAGGCCGGCGGATTTGGCCAGCTGTACCGCCGACAGCGGCTCGTCGAGGTGGTCGGCCATCAGTTCGACGATGCGCCTGAGCTTCTCCGACTTGCCGGTCAGGTCGCGTTCGGGTCCGACGCGCTGACGGTCGCCGGCCGAGCGGATGCGTTCGTGCTGGAACTGGTTGGCGACGCCATTGGCCAGGTTCGAGCCGAAATCGCCGCGCACGATCTCCAGCATCAGGTCGATCGAAGTGGTGCCGCCGGCACAGGTGTAGCGCTTGCGATCGATCTCGAAGACGTTGCCGGTGCAGTTGATGTCGGGGAATCGCTCGACGAAGCCGGCGCGGTTTTCCCAATGGATGGTGCAGCGATAGCCTTCGAGCTGGCCGGCCTCGGCCAGCAGGTAGGACCCGACCGACAGGGCACCCAGCGCATTGCCGCGCCGGCCCCAGCTTCGCAAAGCCGCCAGCACCTTGCTCTTGCCGGGGAATTCGGTCGTCAGCCCGACCGAGACGAAAAGGATATCGACCGGCGGCAGGTCGGCAACGGCGTAGTCGATCTTGAGCGGCAGGCCATTGGAAGCCATCACCGGATCGCCATCGGCCGACACCGTGGTCCAACCGTAGAAGTCGCGGCCAAGCAACCGGTTCGCCGACCGGAACGTATCGATCGCGGCAGCCAGCGAGAACATGGAGAACTTGTCTACCAGCAGGAATGCGAACTGCCGGCCGCCTTGAACGGGGTCAGTCATGACCGGCCGTTCTGAGGGAACACTGGGGTTCGGCAAAGCTGCAGCTTTCTGGCGGGTCAGAAGGACGGCCGTTTCAATCCGGCCGAAAGGTAGGCGGAGGCTAACGTATTGGCCATCAGCATGGCAATGGTCATGGGGCCGACACCGCCGGGCACCGGTGTGATGGCGCTGGCGGCCCTGGCCGCTTCGGCATAGGCGACATCGCCGACGAGGCGGGACTTGCCCTCGCCCTTTTCCGGCGCCGGGATGCGGTTGATGCCGACATCGATGACGGTGGCGCCTGGCTTCACCCAATCACCCCTGATCATCTCCGGCCTGCCGACGGCCGCGACAAGGATATCGGCGGTGCGGGCCAAGGCCGGCAGATCCCTGGTGCGGCTGTGGGCGATGGTGACGGTGCAGTTGGCGGCAAGCAGCAGGTTGGCCATCGGCTTGCCGACGATGTTGGAGCGGCCGACGACGACTGCGTTGAGGCCGGACAGGTCCTTGCCGCGCACCCGCTCGATCAGAAGCATCGAGCCGGCCGGCGTGCAAGGCACGAACGCTGTTTCGAGTTCACCGGTGCCGAGCTTGCCGACATTGATGAAGTGGAAGCCGTCGACATCCTTTTCCGGCGCGATGGTCTGGATGATCTTGCCGGCGTCAATGTGGGCCGGCAGAGGAAGCTGCACGAGGATGCCATTGATGGCCGGATCGGCGTTGAGGTCGCCGATGATCTTCAGCAATGCCTCTTCGGAGGTTTCGGCCGGCAGCGTATGCTGGACGGAATGAAAGCCGCATTCCTTGGCGGTGCGCGACTTGGACGCGACATAGACCTGGCTGGCCGGATCCTCGCCGACGATGACCACGGCAAGACCGGGCTTGGCCTTGCCCTTGGCGACAAGTTCAGCCGTCAGGGTCTTGACCGTCCCCACAACGTCCCCGGCAACGCTCTTGCCATCAATCACTTCAGCCATGGACCACCCTCAACACCAGAATGCCCAAGCGCGTCGCTTCCGGAAGCGACGCGCTTTTCGATCTTTCACAGCGTGGCATCTTCACGAAAAATCCAACATGCAATCCCGCCAAAGCGCCGTCCCATGCCGTTTACGCGAAACCGGCATGTTTTTGTACGGCACCGCGCAGATTTTTGTGGCTCAGAAGTAGCGGCGGCGCGTGCGGCTCTCGGTCAGTTCGCGAACCGCTTCGCGGAATTCGCGCAGGCTGGCGCGGATTTCCTCGATTGGCGCTTGCTGCTCGGCATCCTCCACGGCCCGCGACGGCTCCGCCGATCGCTGATGAGGCTGAGGCGCCTGCTGCTGCGCGACGGGCGGCTGTGGATAGGACTCGGAAGCGGGCTGAGCCGGATCGGACTGCTGCCCGGCATTGGCGGCCGGCATAGATTGCGGATAGGGATAGCCCGGCTGCTGCGCGTAGCCCAATGGCTGCGCGTAGGGATAGAGCTGCGGCCCGGAATATGGCCGCTGCGTCATCATGGGAGGCGGCAGTGGCGGCTGCGCCGTCTGCTGCGGATGGCCGCCGGGCTGGAAAGGTGGTGCCGGGTATGCTGTCGCGGCCGCCTGCCGGGGCTCGAAGGCCGGCGCCGGCCGGGGATAGGCGCGGTATTGCGGATCCTGCGTTGGCTCCCCGTTTTCGGCAGAGGCCCATTCGACGGTATCGAACGGCTCCTCCCGGGATGGCCTGCGGGAGACGGACTTGTGCAGCCTCGACAGCAAGGCACCGATCCGGCCGGGACCTTCTGCCGGCGAGGCCTCGGCTTGCTGGACAGGCGGTGGCACGGCCGGCGGTGGTGATGCAGGCGGGGGTGTCGATGGCTGCGGCGCTGGTGGTAATGGCGGCGCCGGCGGCGGCGCTGCCCGATATGCCTTGTCTTCGTAAGGCGTCCGGCGTTCGTCCGTGCCATGGTCGCGACGCGAGCGCGAATTGGCGGTGTCACGCAGGCTCTCATAGGCGCCACGCATGGCTCCGAGGCCAATGCCGGAGGCGAAACCCAGCAACAGGCCGGCGAGCGCGACCACGACCCGCGACGGCCCGTTCGGCTCAAGCGGCGCGAAGGCCTTCGAGATCACATTGATGTTGGCGGTGTTGATGTCCTTCTGCTCGCCGGTCTCCTTGGCGCGCAGCAGGTACTGTTCGTAGACGGAACGCTTGGCGGTCGCCTCGCGCTCCAGTTCGCGCATCGACACGAGGTCGCTGTTGACGTCGCCGCTGCGGACCTTCAGCTGCGCCAGGCGAGAGGCAAGATCCTGTTCGAGCTGGACGGCGCGCTTGAGGTCGACCTGCAGCGACGAGCCGATGCGGCGCAGCTCCGAGGCGATGCGTTCGCGTGCGCCGGCAATCTGGGCATTGATCGCCTGGAGTTCGGGGTGACGCGGGCCGAGCCGGATGGCGGCGCGGTCAGCTTCCTGCTTGAGCGACGCATATTGCGAACGCAGATCGCTCATCGTGTTGGAGTTGATCTCCTCCGGCAAGGTACCGGTGAGAACCGAATTGACGTCGACCGAACGCGCCGAGGCCGCCCGGGCGTTGAGTTCCAGGGTCCGGGCGCGCGCGACCGACAGCTGCTCGTTGAGTTTCAGCATCTCATCGTCGCTGATGAGATGGCCCTGCGCGTCAACGAGATCGTGCGTGGCCCTGAAATCCTCGACCTTGCGCTCGGCTGCCTCGACGCCCTTGCGCAACTCGTCAAGCCTGGCCGTCAGTTCGTCGGTGGCGCGGCCTGCGGTGTCCGACTGTATCTGGCCGAAAGTCTGCAGGAAGACATCCGTCATCGTGTTGGCGATGAGGGCCGATTTCTCGCCATTCTGCGTGGTGGCGCTGACGGTGATGACGAAGGTCTTGCCGCCGCGCTCGACCGAAAGGCTCTCAGCCAGATTGCCGACAGCAAGCGCGCGGCGACGGCTGTCGTCGACACCCCCCGGCCCATCATTGCGGGACAGGATGGAGCGAATGAGCGACATGACACTGAGGCCGCCGCCGCCTTGCCCATTGAATTCCGGGTCGTTGACCAGATTGAGCTTGTCGACGACCTTGTTGAGAACAGTGCCTGATGTCAGCACCCGGACCTGGTTCTCGACGATGGCCAGCGTGGCGTCGGAAGCGACGACCGACTGGGTGAGATCGCGGTCGGTGAGCTTCAGGTCGCGCGGGTCGACGATCAGTTCGGTGGTGGCCTCATATTTCTTCGGCGTCGACAGCGCGATGGTGATGCCGAGCGCGGCGCCCAGCAGTGTCGTCGTCACGATCAGCAGCTTCGACTTGCCGACACCGCGCACCACCTGCATCGGATCGATCAGCGGCTTCCACTGCTGGCTGTCCATGCCGTCGTTTCGGGATAACGACGCGTCGCCTGCAGCGTAAGGTTCCGATGTATGATCGGCGCGACGAGCGCCAGCGGTTTCGGCGGCACCAGGCTGTGTCCGCGGCGAGGTTTGCGCGCGGTAAGCTTGCTCACGATCCCCGTCGGCCGCGACCGGATCCGACAGTTTCGGGTTGCGCGCCTCGCGCTGCGAGCGGGCGAGGCGATGACGCGTGGCGGCATCCTCGCGCCATGACGGGTCTGCCCGGTCGCCGATCGAGACCAGCGACGCGTCGGGTTCGTCGCCACGCACAGCCTGGCCCAGCGCCAGCAACGAGCGCTCGCGCTTCCAGTCTTCGCGGTTTTCCCTGTCGACCATCGTCTGGAACTTTACCCTTGGCGACCTGCGAACGGAGATTGGCCATTCGTTAAGCCACGCTAAACAGGCATGGAAAACAAAAGGTTAATTTTCCCGCGCCGAAGCGTCGGTTTCTCGTTTCGGTTGCATCTATTTTCGACACAAGCCCAGCCGCCAGAACGGCACGTTAAGTTTTCCGGCCTAGGCTCTCCTTGAGACATGACGCAGGCCAGTGACATACCGCAAAGGCGGCCCCTCGCCCGGATCGGCAGCTTTTTGGCCGAACGACGGGGGCTGCTTCGCGACTATTTCTCAGCGATCAGCGGTGCCGGTGGGCGACTGGTGTTTTCGCTGGCCTATTTCATCGCGCTGGCCAACACGCTGTCGATATCCGAATTCGGCATGTTCGCCACCGCGTCGGCGGCCGGCGTCATGCTGTCGCGCATCCTCGCCTTTGGGTTCATCTCGGCGCTTTACCGCACCGCCACCATCCGTCCCAATCTGATCGGCACCTTTTCCGCCGGCTTCCTGCTGCTCGGCGTGCTGTCGCTGCCGCTGCTGGCCGCTGCCTCGTTCGGCGTCTATCTGCTTTTCTTTGCCGACACCGTGCCGCTGTCGGTGTTTGCGGCAATCGTCTTTGCCGAAGCGCTGTTGTGGCGGCCGGTGGAGGTGGCGCTGATCGTCAACAACGGCCTGGGCAAGTTCGGCCGCGCCGCGCTGCTGGCCATCCTGGCGACCGCGCTGCGGGCGCTCGGCGCGGTGCTGTTCATGTTCTCAGCGCAACACAGCGTCTGGATATGGTCCTGGTTCTATATCGGCGCCAATGCCGCCTCGCTGCTGATCGCCTTCGGCTTCTTCTACCCGCGCCAGAGGCTGCGGCTGCGCGTCGAGCTTTATCTCAGGCGATTGGCCGATTCCATCTATGTGGCCGGCGCCGAAGTGCTGTTCTACCTGCAGATGGAGTTCGACAAGCTGCTCGTGCTGGCGATCGGCGGCCCGCATCTGGCCGGCATCTACGCCATCATCATGCGGCTGGTCGACCTGACGGCGATTCCGATCCGCACCTTCTCGATGATGCTGGTGCAGCGCATGATGCGCGCGCCGGAACTGTTGTCGCGTCTGGCGGTCAAGAGCGGCATCGAAGGCGGTGTGTTCGCGGTTTCGACGCTGGCGCTGCTGACACTTGGCATCGTGCTGCATTTCTTCCCCAATGCACTCGGCAAGAATGTCGCCGAGGCTGCCCCGCTGGTGGTGCTGGCAATCTGCGTGCCGGGATTGCGCAATCTTGTCGAATACCAGGCCGAGCTTTTGTTCGCACGCGGCCAAACGCTGGTGCGGGCGCTCAATCTCGGCCTGCTCGCCGGATTGAAGGCGCTGTTGCTGACTTATGTGCTGACGACCATCCTCGACACGCCGAAGCTGGTGCTGTCGCTCAATGTCGTCTTCCTGCTTCTGTATCTCGCCTCGACGCTGCTCACCTATTCGGCGATGCGCAAGCCGGCAAAGCCCGTATAGGGCTTTCTCATTTGTGCATGACTTCTGGACAAACGGAAATCGTTTGTCCGAGAAAACCGGTTTCCGCTTTTCGGGATGATCTAATCCAACCCAATCAGACGGCGGATGCGGCCGATATCGGTGCCGATGAAGGATTGCATGCCGATCGCCACCTGCTCCGGCGCCATGGCGGCAACGAAGCGGCGGAACTCGTCATCCGAAAGCGCTTCGCCGGTCCAGTGCACGCGGCAGAACTCTTCGGAACCGTGGAAGTGGCCGGCTCCGTCCAGCAGATCGTCGACATAGCGGCCGTAGATCATGCATTCGGAGAATTTGCGTGCCGAGCCGACGACCTCGACCCAGTTGCGACCATGGACCCTTTCGATCGCACCGCACATCGCCAGCACGGTGTCGCGCCGCCACGCGATCAGCGTCGAGATGTAGTCATGGTTCGACGTCCGGGACGGGTCGATGCCGAGTGCCGAGCCGGCGTTGCGCGACCAGATGCGATGCTCCTCATGACCTTCGTCCGCCAGCACACCGTCGCGGCGGAACAGGCGCACCTTGTCGTCGCGCCAGAAGGCGCCGCAGTCGAAAGGTTTCAGGAAGGCAACATCGGAATCGCAGAAGATGAGCACGTCTTGAGATGCATGCGCTGATATGGCGATGCGGCGCAACTGCTGCACATGCCAGCCGCGCAGCGGCTGGGTCTTCAGGCTGAGCCAGACGCGCCGGCGAAACAGGCTGAACGGATCGTCGAAGGCGTGCAGCCAGCGCGGCAGCAATTCCCGCTCGTCGACCACCGTGCGGCGGCCGGTTTCCAATTGGCGAAACAGGCCGACATCGCGATGCTCGACCAGGATGTAATGGTGCGCCGCGCCGGAAACATGGCGATCAAGTGTCTCGCACAGCAGGCGACAGCGCTCGAAATCGGGCGCATAGCTTGCCGTCACGATGGCCGCCGTCGGTGTCTGCCGAAGCGGGCTTGGCTCGACAGCGGCACCTGGCACGAACCTGCTGTTCATTTGGTATCTCCCGCGGCTTCGGGCGCAAGCGAGAATTTCTGCCTGACGACGCGCAGCAGGAACAGCGGGTTGCCGACCACATAGCGGCGCCACAGGCGGCCCGGCTCGACAGCCAACCGGAACAGCCATTCGAGCCGCAGCCGGCGCATCCACAAGGGCGCGCGGGGCACCGCGCCGCTCAGGAAATCAAGCAACGCGCCGACGGCGATCGGCAGCGTGCAATGGCGCGCGTCGATATGGCGTTCGATCCACAATTCCTGGCGCGGCACGCCCATGGCCACGAGCAGCACGTCGGGCCGAAGCGCGGCAATCCGGTCGACGATTTCCTGCTCCTGCGAAGGGGGGAAATAGCCGTCATGGATCACCACGAACCGGTGCTGCACGGCCAGTGCCGCCAGCTTGACCGACGCCGCTTCTGCGTTGACGCGCGTCGCGCCGAGCAGCCCGACGGTCAGCGGCGTCGTCGAGGCCTGCAGGAAGGCCGGGACGAAATCGGTACCATTGAGATTGTCGGGAAACGGCGCCCCGTAGAGGAGCCTCGCCGCCAGATCGATGCCGATGCCGTCGGGCAGGATGAGGAAATCATCGAGTGCTTCGGCGAACACCGGGTCGGTATAGGCGATGTTGGCATTGTGGGCGTTGAGGAAACTGACCTTGGTGAAGCGCCGCTCGGCAATCAGCCGGTTCAGCAGGGCGATGGCATCGTTCCAGCGGACCGCAACCACCGGGATGCCAAGAATCGTCTTCAGCGTGTCGAGCCCGAACGCGGCGCGGGCGGAATGCATGTTCATGCAAACGCCTCCTGCCTGAGAGGGGCGAGCTTTTCGAGGCCGAGCCGGATGGCAGCGTCGAGCGCCTTGACCTGCGAGCCCCGGAACGCGCTGCCGTCAACGTCGCGGATGTCGGCCGCCGCAGCCTCGAGCGCCCTGGCGAAGGCAACGGGATCGTCGGTGACGACGCAATTGGAAGGACGGTGGTCG
>NZ_RZPL01000167.1:0-9084 GCF_004022805.1 Mesorhizobium sp. M7A.F.Ca.CA.002.04.1.1
ACGAAGCGGACGCCCTTGGGCAGCGGAAACCTGGTTATGTCGCAGCCGGCGCAGTCGGCGACCCCGGTTATTTTCGCGGCTTCGATGAATGTGCCGGTGCCATATCCAATCTCCAGCACGGACCGGGGGATCTCGCCAGTGATCCCCAGCACCCAGCCGAGTCGCTGATATCCGAGCTTGATGGTCCGGTCACTCAGGTCCTCGTAATAGGAAATGTACTGCTTGTCATACTTGATCGGTTTGGAGTCGACCTGGTGGATCACGCCAAACCCGTCCACCGCGTAGTTGTCCAACATTGGCGTGCGGCCCCCCAGGTTCCGAGTTCCTTACCGGCAGAACTAGGACGCAACCGGACAATCGAGCGGTCAGGTATTCAGCCGCCAGCTTGAACTGCTCAGTCCTTGCCCGCCCGCTTGAAAATCCGCGCATAAAATTCGCCGACGATGCCGCGCCGGAAGATCAGCACGCACACCATGAAGATGAGGCCGGTGGCGATGGTCACCGGAAAGCCGGAAGTGGCAAGCGTGTTTTCCAGGCCAATGACAAGGCTGGCGCCGATGATCGGCCCGACCATGGTGCCGATGCCGCCGAGAAGCGTCATCAGGATCACTTCGCCCGACATCTGCCAGGTGACGTCGGTGAGCGTGGCGAACTGGAAAACGATCGCCTTGAGCGAGCCGGCCAGCCCGGCCAGGGCCGCCGACATGACGAAGGCGCCCAGCTTGTAGTTGGCGACGGAATAGCCCAGCGAAATGGCGCGGTTCTCGTTCTCGCGGATCGAGCGCAGGATCATGCCGAACGGCGAGTTGACGATGCGCCAGATGGCGAAGACGCCGATCAGGAACACCGCCAGCACGAAGTAATACATGTTCAGCGAGACGTTCAGGTCGAGGACGCCAAGCAGCATGCCGCGCGGCACGCCCTGAATGCCGTCCTCGCCTTGCGTGAAGGGCGACTGCACACAGAAGAAGAAGAACATCTGCGACAGCGCCAGCGTGATCATGGCGAAATAGATGCCTTGCCGGCGAATGGCGAAAAAGCCCATGACAAGGCCGAGCAAGGCCGCACCCGCCATGCCGAGCAGAATGCCGGCTTCCGGCGGCCAGCCCCAGACCTTGACGGCATGCGCGGTGAAGTAGGCGGCGCCGCCGAAGAAGGTGGCGTGGCCGAACGATAAGAGCCCGGTATAGCCGAGCAGAAGATTGAACGCGCAGGCAAACAGCGCGAAACACAGCATCTTCATCAGGAAGATCGGATAGATCAGGAAAGGCGCTACCAGCAGCGCCAGGATGCCGAGCCCGACCAGCATCCATTCCAGCCGTGCCGAGGTTTTGGCCGATGCCTCGCGAAGCGTCAGTTCGGTCATGTCAGATGTCCCTTCCGACATGTCAAGCGTCCCTTCCGAACAGGCCAGCCGGCCGGACCAGAAGCACGATGGCCATGATGACGAAGACCACGAGATTGGAGGCCTCGGGGTAGAAGACCTTGGTCAGGCCCTCGGCGAGGCCAAGCATGTAGCCGGTGACGATCGCACCGAGGATCGATCCCATGCCGCCGACCACCACCACCGCGAAGACGACGATGATGAGGTCCGATCCCATAAGCGGGCTCACCTGATAGATCGGTGCTGCCAGAATGCCGGCAAGCCCGGCCAGCGCGGAGCCAAGGCCGTAGGTGAGGGTCAGCAGCAACGGCACGTTGACGCCGAAAGCCTGGACGAGACGGGGATTCTCGGTTGCCGCGCGCAGATAGGATCCAAGCCTGGTCTTCTCGATCAGCGCCCAGGTGCCGAAGCAGACGATCAGCGAGGCGACCACGACCCAGCCGCGATAGTTGGGCAGGAACATGAAGCCGAGATTGGTGCCGCCGGCAAGCAGCGGCGGCACGGCGTAGGGGTTTCCCGAGACGCCGTAATAATAGCGGAAGATGCCTTCGAGTACGAGCGCGAGGCCGAAGGTGAAGAGCAGCCCGTAGAGCGGATCGAGATCGTACAGCCTCGACAGCGCCAGGCGCTCGACCACGACGCCGAAGATGCCAACTATCAGCGGCACAAGGATCAAAGCGGGCCAATAGCCGATGCCGAGATGGGTGAGAAGCAGGTAGCCGACGAAGGCGCCGAACATATACTGGGCGCCATGGGCGAAATTGATGACGCGCAGCAAGCCGAATATGACAGCCAGGCCCAGGCTCAGCATGGCGTAGAACGAGCCGTTGATCAGGCCGACCAGCAACTGGCCGAGGAAGGCCTGAACCGGGATTCCGAAGATCATCGTCATGGCGCCATCATACACCCAGGACTTCGTGGAGCTGCGCCATGCGGTCCGGCAGTTCGCCGACCGGAAACCCCGCCACCACCTTGCCGTGCTCCATCAGATAGAAACGGTCGGCGACACGACTGGCGAAGCGAAAGTTCTGCTCGACCAGCAGGATCGTCATGCCGCGCTTTTTCAACGTCGCCAGCAACGCGCCGATGCGCTGCACGATGACGGGAGCGAGCCCCTCCGTCGGTTCGTCGAGGAGCAGCATCTTCACGCCGGTTCGCAGCATGCGCGCGATCGCCAGCATCTGCTGTTCGCCGCCCGACAGCCTGGTGCCGGGACTGTTGCGCCGCTCCTTCAGATTGGGGAACAGATCGAATATCTCCTCGACGCTCATGCCGCCCTGCGCGACGACCGGCGGCAGAACCAGATTCTCGTCCACGGTCAGCGTTGCGAAGATGCCGCGCTCCTCCGGCACGAAGCCGATGCCTTGATGGGCGGTGCGGTGCAGCGGCAGCCGCATCAGGTCCTTGCCGTCGAAGGCGATCCGGCCGGTCCGCTTGCGGATCAACCCCATGATGGCGCGCAGCGTCGTCGTCTTGCCGACGCCATTGCGGCCGAGCAGCGTGACCGTCTCGCCGGCAAACACTTCCAGATCGACACCGTGCAGCGCATGGCCCTCGCCATACCAGGCGTTGAGGCCGGTGACGGCAAGCAGAGGTGCGGCACTAGTCATCGGCGGTGCCCATATAGGCGATCTTGACGCGCTCGTCGCGGCTAACGGTGGCGTAGTCGCCAGCGGCCAGCACCTCGCCGCGCTGCATGACCGTTATCCAGTCGCAAAGGTCGGCCACCACGGTCAGATTGTGCTCGACCATCAGCACGGCGCGATCCCTGGCAACCGAACGGATGAGGCTGGAAACCGTGGCCACGTCCTCATGCCCCATGCCGGCCATCGGCTCGTCCAGCAGCAGCACTTTCGGATCGAGCGCGAGCGTCGTGGCGATCTCCAGCACGCGTTTTCTGCCATAGGAAAGATCGCCGGCGAGCCTGTTCCTGGCGTCGTCGAGACCAACCGAGCGCAGCAATTCCTCGGCGCGCGGGGTCAGCCGGTCGAGCGCCGCGAGCGAGCGCCAGAATTGAACGGCAAGACCACCCGGCCGCTGCAGCGCGACGCGAACATTGTCGAGCACGCTGAGGTGCGGAAAAATCGCCGATATCTGGAACGAGCGCACCAGCCCCATCCGCGCAACCCTGGCCGGCGAGGTGCGGGTGATGTCGTGGCCAAGCAGCTCGATCCTGCCGCTGGTCGGCGCCAGGAACTTGGTGAGCAGGTTGAAGACGGTCGTCTTGCCGGCGCCGTTGGGTCCGATCAGGGCATGGATGTTGCCATGGCGGACATCGATATCGACGTTTTTGACGGCGATGAAGCCGGCAAAGTCGCGTCGCAACCCGCGGGCGGAAAGCACAACCCGCGGCTCGTTCGCGTCCAGGTCAGTCGGCGCCATCGGCCGCGCCGATCACTGGCCGGCCGTCGGACAGCCGCTTTCCTTCTCGCTGAGGAAGGCCTCGTTGCCTGGAATGGTGGCGAGATATTTGTAGTAGTCCCAATCCTTGGTGCTCTCGGCTGGCGACTTGACCTGGTAGAGGTACATGTCGTGAACCATGTTGCCGTCCGCCTGCACCTTGCCGTTGGTTATCACCGCGTCGTCCACAGGCATCGAATGCAGCTGCTTGGCGACGGCTTCGGTCTCGTCCGTGCCGGCTTTGTCGATCGCCTTCAAATACTGCGTCACCGCCGAATAGGTCGCGGCCTGGATCATGTTCGGCATGCGGTTGGTGCGCTTGAAAAAGCGCTGCCCGAATTCGCGGCTCTTGTCGTCGCGATCCCAGTAATAGCCTTCGGTCAGCACGACGCCCTGCGCCGCTTGAAGGCCAAGCCCATGCACCTCGGCCAGCGTGAACAGGAGTGCGGCAAGACGCTGGCCGCCCTGCACGATACCGAATTCGGCCGCCTGCTTGATGGAGTTGGAGGTATCGAGGCCGGCATTGGCCAGGCCGATGACCTTGGCGCCCGACGATTGCGCCTGCAGCAGGAAGGACGAATAATCGGTCGATCCCAGGGGATAACGCACCTCGCCCAGCACCTTGCCGCCATGGCTTTCGACGAACTTGGTGGTCTGATCCTTCAGCGAGTAGCCGAATGCATAGTCGACGGTGACGAAGAACCAGCTGTCGCCGCCCTGCTGCACGAGAGAGCCGCCGGTACCCACCGCCTGCGAGTGAGTGTCATAGGCCCAGTGGAAGCCGTAGGGCGAGCACTGTTTGCCGGTCAGCTCCGTGGTCGCCGCGCCGGTGACGATGTCGATCTTCTTCTTTTCCTTGGAAATCCCCTGGACGGCGAGCGCTACCGAAGAGGTCGTCAGTTCCATGATGGCATCGACTTGCTCGGTGTCGTACCACTGCCGGGCGATGTTGGAGGCGATATCCGGCTTGTTCTGGTGGTCGGCGCTGATGATTTCTATCGGCGCTCCCTGCACCTTGCCGCCGAAATCCTCAACGGCCATCTTGGCCGCCTCGACCGACCACTTGCCGCCGAAGTCGGCGTAGACGCCCGACTGGTCGTTGAGGATGCCGATCTTGACCTTGCCGTCGGAAATTTCGGCGGCCGAAGCGGGGATCGCGGATGCGGCGAGAAGTGCCGCGGAAACGAAAAGGCTTACCTTCATGGTTGACTTCCTCCCATAGCGATGAATCCGACCGACCCTCCTACGATCGATCATCGCAATGGTATTGAACATGAGGAAGATAGGGACAGAGGGCAAGAGGCCGTTAGGGATTTAGTGTTCGAAGCGATACGGTTTGGCGGCGCAACGCGAGCCTTGGGCGAGAGATAGAGACACAAACATGTGAACCGCCCGGCGGCAGTGCCGGCTCAGCCCTCGGCGGCGACGAGGTGGCCGTTGCCGACATCCCTCAGCGCCAGTTTCAGCGGCGCCTCGCCGATCCTGCGGGTGGCGCTCGGGATTTCCTGGTCGAGGCGCGCGAAGCGGCTTCTGCGCTGCGCGGGATCGGGCACGGGCACGGCTTCGATCAGGCGCCTGGTGTAGGGATGGCGCGGGTTGGAAAAGACCTGGTCGCGGGTGCCCATCTCGACGATCTGGCCGAGATACATGACGGCGACGCGGTCGGAGATGTTCTCGACCACCGCCATGTCATGCGAGATGAAGAGATAGGCGACGCCGAATTCGCGCTGCAATTCCTTCAACAGATCGAGCACGCGCGCCTGCACCGAGACGTCGAGCGCCGAGACGCTTTCGTCGGCGATGATCAGCTTCGGCCGCAGTGCAAGCGCGCGGGCAATGCAGACGCGCTGGCGCTGGCCGCCGGAGAATTCATGCGGATAGAGTTCCATCTGGTCGGCCGACAGGCCGACGCGCTCGAACAGCGCTGCGACACGCTCGCTGCGCTCTTCCTTCGAGGCGATACCGTGGATCAGCAGCGGCTCGGCGACGAGGTCGCCGACACGCATGCGTGGGTCCAACGAGGCATAGGGGTCCTGGAAAATCATCTGCACGTCGCGGCGCACCGCCTTGCGCTCGTCGCGGCCGAGGCCGGACAGATTGCGGCCGCCAATGGCGATGTCGCCGCTGTAGGGCACCAGTCCGGCCAGCGCCTTGGCGGTGGTCGACTTGCCACAACCGGATTCGCCGACCAGCGCCAGCGTCTCGTTGGGCGCGATCGAGAAGCTGACGCCTTCGACGGCGTGGACGCAACGAGTGACCCGGCCGAAGAAGCCGCCATGCAGGTCGAAACGGACATGCAGGTCCTTGACGTCAGCGACATTGGCCGGCGTTGCCGTCTCGGCACTCCTGGATTCCTGGCGACCGATACCGCTGCCGATGCGCGGCACGGCGGCCAGCAGCTCGCGCGTGTAGCCGGCTTGCGGCCTGGCGAAAATGTCAGCGGTTTTTCCCTCTTCGACCATGCGGCCATGCCGCATGATGATGACGCGGTCGGCCATTTCGGCGACGACGCCCATGTCATGAGTGATGAGGATGACGCTGGTGCCATGCTGGCGCTGCAGATCGCGCAAAAGTTCCAGCACCTCGCCTTGCACGGTGACGTCGAGCGCCGTCGTCGGCTCGTCGGCGATCAGCACGTCCGGCTCGAGCGCCAGCGCCATGGCGATCATCACCCGCTGGCGCATGCCGCCGGACAGTTCGTGCGGAAACTGCTTTAGCCGGCTTTCGGCTTCCGAAATGCGCACCGCCTTCAGCGCCTCGATGGCACGCTGGCGAGCCTCGCTCTGCGACAGGGAGGTATGCGCCTCGATGGATTCGGTGAGCTGCCGGCCGATCGACAGCACCGGGTTGAGTGAGGTCATCGGCTCCTGGAAGATCATGGCGATGCGGTTGCCGCGAATGCGCCGCATCCGGCGCTCGTCCAGAATCGTCAGATCTGTATCGCCGAGATGGACCTTGCCGGATGAAATCCTGGCGGCAGGCTGCGGCAGAAGCTGCATGATGGCCAGAGCGGTCATCGATTTGCCGGAGCCGGATTCACCGGCAATGCACAGCGTCTCGCCACGAGACAACGTCAGCGACAGGTCGGAGACGACCTCGCGCTCGCCCTCCTCGCCGCGCACGCTGACGGAGAGGTTGGCGATGTCGAGTATGGGTTCGCTGGCGGTGATCATTGCGCGCGTGACCCGGAGAGGGATTTACTCCGGCACCCCCCCCTCCTCATTCAAACACGCAGCGCGGAAAGTAGAACGACACCACCCAGTTCGGCATGTCAACGATCTCGCTGATGCGGAGATCGCCGCAGACCGAGGCCAGCATATAGGCCTCGACTGGGTCGATGTGATAACGACCGGCGAGCAGGTCGACCATCTGCGCAACCGCTTCCCTGGCGCCGGTCATCAGGTCCGGACCGATGCCGGTCGTCACCTCATAGCCCTTGGCGTCGAGATGGCGCGTCACCGGGCCTGGCGTGGTGAAGCGCGGCGTCTTCAGCCTGGCATCCTTGACCAGGTCGAGCTTGAGCACGACGTCCATCGGACTTTCGATCGCCGTGCCGCAGACCTCGCCGTCACCTTGCGCGGCATGGGTGTCGCCGACCGAAAACAGCGCGCCCGCCACTTCCACCGGCAGATAGAGCGTGGTGCCGGCGGCGAGATCGCGGATGTCGAGATTGCCGCCGACGCGCCTTGGCGGCACCACCGAGTGGTGGCCCTTTTCCGCCAGCGCGTTGCCTATGGTGCCGGCGAAGGGTTTCAACGGCACACGCGCATTCTTGCCGAACAGCGCCGGCTCGAGCGAGGCAGCGTCGTATTTCCAGATGTTCAGCGCCGGCTCCTTGAAGTCGTCGGCGAGCAGCCCAAAGCCCGGAATGTTGGCCGTCCAGCCGAAGCCGGACGGCTTGAACATCTCGATCGTCACCTTCAGCGCGTCACCCGGCTCGGCCCCCTCGACGAAGATCGGCCCGGTCACCGGATTGACGGTGGCGAAGTCGAGCTTGGCGACGTCGGCGACCGTGCTGCCGGCCTGCAACTGGCCGCCGGAGGAATCGAGGCACTGGAACTCGATCGTCGAGCCGGGCGCCACCCGCTCGGCCGGGGCAAACGAATTGTCCCAGCCGAAATGATGTTGGCGCCCGTGGATGGTGTAGTCGCAGTTATTGCACATCTTTTACGTACACATTGTCGTAGTTGATCGGGATATGAACCGGGTCGACATAGAGGTTGTCGGCGCCGCCCATGCGCGCCGATTTCATGGTGAAGCGCTGCTCGTTGAAGACCGGCGCCCAGGGCGCGTCTTCCATCACCTTGTCGTAGATGGCGCTCCACATCTTGTCGCGTTCGCCTGATTTAGCCGGGTCGACCACCGAGTCGGCCTCGGCCGCCTTGGCGTCGAGATCCTTGTTGCAATACCACGACCAGTTCCAGCCGCCGGGCACCGCACCGGCGCAGCCGAGGATCGGGCCGTAGAAGTTCGACGGATCCGGGAAGTCGGCGATCCAGGCCATGCCGCCGGACCAGATCATCGGTGCGCCGGCCTTGTCGCCGCCGGCGGCAATCACGTTTGCCTGCGCCAGCGACTGGATGCTGGCCTTGATGCCGATCGCCGCCAGATCCTGCTGGATCGCCTGGGCGATGCGCGGGTTGGGATCGGTGTTCATGGCAAACAGCTGTGTCTCGAAGCCGTCGGGGTGGCCAGCCTCTGCGAGCAGCGCCTTGGCCTTGGCGACGTCATAGGGATAGCCCTTGTATTCCTTGTCGTAGCCCGGCATCGACGGCGGCAGCGGCTGGTTGGCCGGCACGGCGCGGCCGTTGATGATCTGGATGACGCGCGCCTTGTTGATCGCCATGTTGACTGCCTGGCGCACCTTAACATTGTCGAACGGCGCCATGGTGGTGTTCATGGTGACATAGCCGGTGTGCAGCTGGCCGCCTTCGACGACGCGTGCCTTCTGCTCGGGATCGGCCATCACCTCCTGGAATTTTGCTGGCGGAATGCCGTCGCCGGGGACGTCGATCTCGCCCTTCTGCAGGCGCAGCAGCGCCACGATCGGCTCCTGGCCGATCTCGAAGGTTATCTTGTCCAGATGCGGCAGGCCCTTGTGCCAATAGTCCGCATTGCGCTCGAAGACGATGCGCTCGCCGAGCGTCCACTCGGCGAGCTTGAAGGCGCCGGTGCCGACCGGATGCTTGCCGAAATCGGCGCCGTATTTCTCGACCTCTTCCTTCGGCACGACATGGGCGAAGTTGATGGCCATCACATGCAGGAAGGTGGCGTCGGGGCGGGTCAATTCGAATTTGACC
>NZ_RZPL01000168.1:0-9005 GCF_004022805.1 Mesorhizobium sp. M7A.F.Ca.CA.002.04.1.1
GCGGCTCGTTTCATTGCTGATGATCGAGGGCTCCCGCCACGAAATCCTGCAGGAAGCCGACATCTACCGCGAGCAATTGCTCGCCGCCTTCGACGCCTTCATTCCCGGCAGCGACGACCCCACGGCCTGACGGCCGCCGGTCGCTGGTCAGCCGCGCAAGGCAGCCATGGCAGCTGCGTGGAGTTCCGGCGTTGCAGCCGCCAGGACATCGCCGCCCTTTTCCGCAGGCCCGCCATCGAATGTGGTGACCACACCGCCTGCCTTCTCGATGATCGGGATCAGCGCCACGATGTCGTATGGCTTCAAACCGGGATCGGCGACGATATCGACGCTTCCCGAAGCGATCATGGCGAAGGCATAGCAATCGGCGCCATAGCGGGCGAGTTGGATCTGTCTTTCGAATGCATCGTAACGGTTGCGCGCTTCGCCTTTGAATAGCGCCGGCGTGGTGGTGAACAGCGTCGCCTGGTCCAACTTCGTCGTCTTGCGGGTCGTCAGTTTTCGCGGCCCGCCCGGCCCCTCATAGTGCGAACCTGAGGCGTTGGCGTAGAACAGCTCGCCGGTGAAGGGTTGCGCCATCATGCCGGCAACGGCGTCACCGTCGACCGTCAGCCCGACCAGCGTGCCCCACACCGGCAGGCCGGAAATAAAGGCGCGCGTGCCGTCGATCGGGTCGATCACCCAGACATGCCGGCTCGAAATGTTCTCGCTGCCATGCTCCTCGCCAAGAATGCCATGGTCGGGATACTCGGCAGAGATCAACGCCCGGATAGCGCGCTCGGCCTCGCGATCGGCCTCGGTGACCGGATCGAAACTGCCCTGTTCCTTGTTGGCGACCGCGCCTTGGGCACGAAAGCGCGGCAAGGTCTCCGCCGCCGCCACCTGCGCGATGCGGCGCATGAAATCGACACTGATGTCCAACTGATTCTCCCGCACTGCAGCATGTCCGAGCCGTGCTCTGCCGCCAATTTCGTACCAAAACAAGTGTGTTCGACTACTTCTCCGCGACGGCATCTGTTGCCCGGATGTCACATAAGCGTCGTCGAAACGCAATTTCCACATCAGAGTGAATTAAAAAAGCCTGAAGGTCGCTTGACATTTGTGCAACGCACAATACCCTTGACCTCGGACAGGGTTTCCTGTCCATGCCCTCCTTGGGCGTTTCCTCCCTAGACTTCGACCGTATCGTGCAAACGATGCGGTCTTTTTTTACGCCGCGATTTCACTCCGCGGCCAGCGGCAGGTCGATGAAATGATGGTCGGGCATCGACATCAGGTCGGCTGAGAACCGCGTCAGATCGTCGGCCAGCGCATCGAAGCCGGCGGCCTTCTCGAATGTCCGTTCGTTCATGTAGAGCCCGCGATTGACCTCGATCTGCAGCGCATGCAGATGGCGCGCCGGGCGGCCGTAATGCTCGGTGATGAAGCCGCCGGCATAGGGTTTGTTGTGGGCAACCGAATAGCCCATGGCGCTGAGCAGGCCGATCGCGGTCTCGGTCAGGGCGGCGGTTGCCGAGATGCCGAAACGGTCGCCGATGATGAAGTCGGGCCGCAGCCCGCTGTCGCCGACACGGATGCTCGCCGGCATCGAATGACAGTCGATCAGCACGGCAAAACCGAACCGCGCATGGGTCCGGGTCAAAAGCCGCTTCAGCGTCTCGTGATAGGGCTTGTAGACGGTTTCGATCCGGGCAACGGCTTCCGACAGCGGCAGGCGGCCGGAATAGATGTCGAGCCCCTCGCCGACCAGCTTCGGCACCGTGCCAAGCCCACCCGCCACCCGCGCCGAGCGGATGTTGCAGAAGGACGGCACTGGCTCGGCGAACATGCGAGGATCGAGCTCCCACGGCTCGCGATTGACGTCGAGATAGGCCCTCGGAAAATTCGCCGCCAGCAGCGGCGCGCCGAGCGCCACGGCACCGCCGAACAGCTCATCGACGTAACAGTCTTCCGACCGGCGGATGGCGTTGCGGTCCAGCCTTGCCATGGCCAGGAACCGTTCGGGATAGTAGCGGCCGCTATGCGGCGAATTGAAGAGGAAGGGGACGCGCTGCTCGGCGCCCGACCGGATTTCGAAGGGTGGAAAGACCGAAAAATCCTCGGCTGCCGTCTTCAATTTGAACGAACCCGAAAACACCAGTGCATCATGATGTGAAAGTGCCACCTTGCAGGCCGCGTGTCCAGCATTTCAGCGGCGGCACACCCCCGGCAAATATGGATCATCGCCGTCCGCGTTCACTTGATGTTTACCCTCACCTCCTCATATACAGGATGGTTAACGGGCTTGCCCAACGGCAATCTCGGGCGGGTGATTCGGACAGGATATCATGGCACGCATTCTTCTGGCGGAAGACGACGACGATATGCGTCGGTTCCTCGTCAAGGCGCTGGAGCGCGCCGGTTACCAGGTCAGCGATTTCGACAATGGCGCCAGCGCCTATGAGCGGCTGCGCGAAGAGCCGTTCTCGCTGCTGCTGACCGACATCGTCATGCCGGAGATGGACGGCATCGAGCTGGCGCGCCGCGCCACCGAGATCGATCCCGATCTGAAAGTCATGTTCATCACCGGTTTCGCCGCCGTTGCGTTGAACCCGGATTCCAAGGCGCCGAAAGACGCCAAGGTGCTGTCGAAGCCATTCCATCTGCGCGACCTCGTCAACGAGGTGGAGAAGATGCTGCAGGCGGCCTGAGCCGTTTTCTAGGCGAGGCGCCGCACCTCTTCGCCACTGCGGCGAGACGACGCCTTCTTTCCTTTTTCCTGCTATTGACGCGCTGGATCAAAAATGGTGTATGCGCGGCTTCGGATGGGCGTGTAGCTCAGCGGGAGAGCACTGCATTGACATTGCAGGGGTCACAGGTTCAATCCCTGTCACGCCCACCATCCAACCAGACAAATCAGACTTGGATCGACATGCTGGCCGGCTCGCCAGACAAAGCGCGTGGGCATGACGCGCGGGATGAGCAGCGTCGAGGTGCTGGCGGAAGAACGCCTCACTTGGGATAAGCAGGGCACAGCGTGGCACAGGGCCGTCCAGGGCGCGCGTTACACAGAGGTGGACGATTTCGGTGCCTCAAGGGGAGGCTGGACGTTGGCGAGCTTTCGAGCGCAACCCGCCCGTCCCAGCGCTGACCGGAACGGGCGACACGCAATCAGATCATTGCGGCGCTGGATCAGGCGTATTTCCCGGCCTGTCGCCGCCGCCCTTGCCTTCGCGGCAAGGCTCGCCGATGCCGCAGCATTTGCCGTTATAGGTGACGCCAGGCTTCAGCTTGTCGCATTCCCTGGGAGCGGTTGTCTTGCAGCCGGCCAGCACCGAAACGGCGATGGCGGCCAAAAAGACGTTTCTCGAGACAGTAAACATAAGACGTTCTCCTTGATGAACCATGTTTGGACACATCACTTGGTCGCGCCTCGGGTGAATTGGTTCACAAAAATAGTGATGGCGGCGAAAACAACCCTCACGGTTATTCGACAGAGGACACTCCTGGGCAGGCGCAGCAATCGCGTGGCGACGTGTCGGCGACGGCGAACACGCCCACGATGACGATGGCGGCCGATGCGGCGTCCTAGATGAATTGCGTGGTCATCTGGTCTAGAATCCAGCCAAAGCCCTGGTGATGCCGACAAGATGGCAACGAAGATCACGGCGGCAATAAGCTGAGCACGGTGTTCCTGGACCTGGGGCGGGAACGCAGCACTGATTTGGGTTGAAGATAAGCGGGCCTTGCGGCATGCGTTCCGGGACAAGGTGAAGTGAGGAGTTTATGCGGGGCGTTGCGATTCTTACAGAGGGAAGAAGCGGTTCGAACTGGCTGGGAAGCCTGACGAACGCAACTGGCCTGATGGGACGGTCGGAGGAATGGCTTGATCCGGCCTATCTACGTTTCGATCCCCGCACCTATGATGATCTTGAAAAAGCGGTCATCGAGAAAGCGTCGACCGACAACGGGCGGTTTGCGATCAAGTTGTTTCCGCGCCATCTGGCCTGGTGTAAGGAGAAATTCGGAAAGGATTTTCTATTCGAGATTCGAAGAAAACACGGCTTGGAATTCATTTTGTTGGAACGTCGCGACCGAATTCAGCAAGCTATTTCGTTCTACCGAGCTAGGATGTCTGGAGTGTGGACGAGCCGGCACGAAGGGAAAGTCAATCCGCGCTCTGTTCCTTATAGCTTCGCCGACATCAGCCAAGCGTATTTCCAGATTGATCGAAGCTATGCGTTCTGGAGGTCCTACCTACAACTTGCGGGGCTGGATTGTCGTCAATTCGTCTACGAAGATTTGCAGCAAGACCCACGGCCCTATCTGGAAGCTGTGGCGGATTATATGGGCGTCCAGGTCCCGGAAGACACCGCCAATTCGAGATTCACTGTTCAACGGGACAGCCTCACGGAAGAATGGATAGTGCGCTTTCGTGAGGACGCAGCGGCCAAGGGCGCCATTGAGGGCATCGGGGAGATGGCGGTGCCAAGAACGCTCGACAATATCGCCCGCTTTGCCCTGAAACGGCCCCTGATCCGAAAGCGCTTCTAGAGGCAGGTACTTTCTTCGGGGAAATTCGATGATCGTTGCAGCTGGCTCGGTTCCAGCGCTCGATGCCCCGGCTCTTCCTCCAGAACACCTGGAGTAAATCGCGCCGGTCAACCGTCTGCCCGCAGTAATGATCTTCTTCCGGGATGTCCTGGCCGCCGTGCAGCTTGCTGGGAACGGCGGGCCAGGGTCAGATAGTTTCGTCATGTCGCTCGAACCTGCCATTGCGGCAAAAAGTTCCGGAACCATCCTTCAAGCTGATGGAATCGCGGATCGCGTGTGCAGGATCGGCATTTCCCGGCTGTTCGCCGAGGTAGAGCGGTTCGCATTTGGGTTGACTTCTAGCCTGCGCCTGGCGCAACGCCGCATGTAGTGCTTGAAGTTGGCGAAGGGTTTCTCGATTGGGTTGAGGTCCGGACTATAGGGGGCAGGAAGGAGAGCCTCGCGGAGCCAGCCTACTGGTCATCGTCATCGTTATTGTCTGGATTGTCGACCAAACATCCCGCGCCGTGACACCCTTGGTAATTGCCTTGAGTGTCGAAATTCGGATTGCCATCCTTGTCGTAACTCGGCCTTGGATCGATGTAGCTGTCGTCCTTTCGACGCGCTTCCTTGCGATCCTTGTCTCTCTGTTCTTGCGCGGCCATGCGATCCAATGAGCGCTGCTCATCTTCTGAACGTTGTGAGGTCTGTTGCATCATGCAGTCGGCAAACCTGTTGGTTCCTGGCCTGTAGCCGTAAGACGCGCACTGTTGCTGATCCATTGCGCGCTGATCCTCAGCGCTGACGCAACCGGCAACCGCCAACGGCACAAGCGCGATCAGCACATATCTCATCTTGAAATTCGGCATTTTGTCACTCCAGATTATTCTGATGGCACCGGGCAAGAGAGGTCACCCTCCTGGCAGTTCAGGTAGGCCTTCAACTGCCTGGTGCGGGCCTTGGTCAGGTCAGCCTGACAAGCAGCGGCAACCATCGGCGCCGCGGAGCCACCATCGTCACCGCTGGATTGAAACGTGCATTCGGCGTTGCGGAACGCAATCCACGCTCTCTGCGCTTTCACGAACCGTGCCTTGCCGTCGGAATCATCCGTAAGCCGCTTCTGGATTTGCTTGAAGGTCTGGTTCAATGCCTGATCGGCTCTTTTGAAATCCGAAGCTGGATCAGCCAGAGCCGCGGTGGCGGCGAACGACAGCATGGCGACCGCAGCAAGTAGAAAACGCATGATTGTATCCCCCTCATGAAAACAACCACAAGTAAGCACGCATAGGAGCAGCCGGCAAGGCCTGGAAAACCATATAGTAAGCAAAGGGTTGTCGGGTTCAACAATGCAGGACGGACGAGGCTAGGGCCGTGAGGTGATATGCGGGGAGTGGCAGATAACTCATGTATTCGATGCAATGGCGGTCGAATGCGGCCGCCACAAGCTGACCATGTTTGGACACATCGCTTGGTCGCGCGCCGGGAGGATTGGTTCCAAGAAAATTGCGATCACCGGCGCATCTTTTGCGAGCTTGCCTTTGCGTGAAGGCGAATCGCCGATGCCGGGGCATTTGCCATGCTATGTGGTTTTCGGATTTGATTTATCGCATTGTCCTGTCGGCGTTGCCTGGCAACCTGCCGTCACTTATGCAGCAGAACGTAACAGGACATTCGCAACGTTACATGCGAGAGACGTTTTCCATGATTGATCGTGCCGCACAATTCAGGGCTTCGTCGCCTCACGCTCAAAAATGGTCCAGAATCAAAGTCGGAATGATTGGCGAAACCGCGCGCATCCCCGAGGCGGTGATCGGGATCCGGTCTCCCTGCGTGCCGTCATGAGTTCACAGTCCGGTAGGACAAAACTATCGTCCTGGCCGAAGATATATCGCGAACTGAACCGTGTGCGCACGCAATTGCGGTCGCCGTGGTCGACATTGGGCAACGCGCTCATTTCCGCAAAGCAGAATGCTGAATACCGGCGCGGACTCGGCAAGCGGATCGAGGCCGCCCGCGAGACTTACACGGCGTCGCCGATCTCGCAGATTGCCGACAGCTTCATGCTCGTCCGGATCATCGGCAATGATCTGGAACCGCGACACCGCAAGGGCCAGTCATTCGACAACGTGCTGTTCATTCTGGACAACGAACCGGTCTTCGACGCCTGCGAAAAATTCTGGATCGTCAATCGAATAGTCGACACCGACGAGGAAGCCCGGATCATCGGCCTGCTCGAAAGCCGCCGCCAGAATTTTCATACAATCCCCTTCGAACTCGATCAGTACCGGAAGATATCCTGGGACGTCGACCAGCTTGTTGCCGGCGACCTCCGATTCTCAGAGAAGGGCCGGGCGAGCGGACAGTCCGCGCGTTACGAAACGCACATCCGCCGCAGCAAGAACCTCTATGTGATGAACAACAATGGGGCTCGCAACGCCGCGCTCGCGATTGCCCGCGACAGGGCAAAATGGCTGATGCCCTGGGACGGGAACTGCTACCTGACAGCCTCTGCGTTCCAGCGGATACGGTCCGCGATCGAGAAAAACCCGCACCTTCCCTACGCTGTGGTGCCCATGGCGCGCATTGTCGACAATGCGCTTCTGCTGGACCAGAGCTTTCAGCCGCCGGCCGAGGAGGAGCCGCAGATCATATTTCGAGCCGATACCACGCAACTGTTCGACGAAAACTATGGTTACGGAAGGCGGCCAAAAATCGAGATGCTGTGGCGGTTGGCAGTTCCTGGCCCCTGGGACCGCTACCGCGACGACGCCTGGGATTTTCCACGCCCGGTCCGGGCGGCGGATGCCGGGCTGCTCCAGAAAGCGGGCTGGGTGGCGCGCCTGGATTCAGGGCGTTCGCATCTGGAGATCGGCAAGGCCGGCTTCGTCGCGCGTCTGGTCAGCCGCGATCAGGCGATCGTCGATATGGTCGATCAATGTGACGCCAAGGCAGTCGCCGCTCGGCTTGATACCTCCCGCCTGGCCTTTTATGACGAAGACGCCCTGGCCAACGCGGTGAAGGACGGGCCCATCCTGCACCATCTCGAAACCGCGGCCGGACAGGCACTCGCCCGCGGTCCGTTCAGCGTGCTCGACAAGACTGGCCTAGCCCCCAGCGGGGATCCCCAGGACTATTTTCACCCTGCGCCTTACTGGTGGCCCGACCCCGACAGACCCGACGGCCTGCCCTATATCCGGCGCGATGGCGAACGCGTGCCCGGCACGGCATTGTATGCAGCAGGAAGCGAAACCTACGATCGCACACGCTTGCAGCGCGTCTTCGACGACACAACCGTGCTTGCGCTCGCCGCAACCGTGCTTGATGGGCATCATTATGCCGTCCACGCCGCCAGGCTCTTTCGCGCATGGTTTATCGATCCCAGGACAAGAATGAACCCGCATTTGCGCTATGCGCAGGTGCGGTCGGGCCACGACAACAATGAAGGGTCCGGCCACGGCATCATCGAGCTGAAGGATTTCTATTTCTTCCTGGATGCCGTACGCCTGCTCGAGCGAACAGGAGTACTGGGCGACGAGGATCGCGAGGCGTTCAGAGCCTGGCTCGGTTCCTACTGCGAATGGCTGGACACCGCGCCGGCAGCCGCGACGGCCTTCTGCAGCAGCAGCAACCAAGGAACATATTACGATTTGCAGCGGGCATCGATCGCCACGTTTCTTGGCGACAGCGCCACCCTGGCCAAGATCAGCCTCTATGCTCGGGAGAGACTAGCAACCCAGATCGCAGCCGATGGCTCCTTGCCCAGGGAACTGTCCCGCACGCGCCCCAGGCACTACGCCATGTTTACCTTGCAAGGCTGGACGTCGCTGGCCCGTGTCCTGTCTTCGGTCGGTGACAATCTCTGGCAACACAAGACAGCCGAGGGGCTGGGACTGGTCCAGGCGCTGCACTGGCTTGTTGCGCACGAGAACAAGCCACACACCATGTCGGCCGAAACTGTCGATCCGGATCGGCTTGGGCCGCTGCTTCTCGACCTGACGCACCATGATCCCGCAGGAATGCCACCTGCCGATCTGGGAAGGGCGACCAAGCCCATTTTTCATCCAGACGAGGCAATCGCGCCTTTTTGGCTGTGGCGGAGACATTAGCGACGCCCGGCATTCCTGGCCTGTTACGTCGATGATGAGAACCACTTTCCGCGCTTCAAACACCCGCGACGGTGCAAAGGCTCTTCATCCTGGTCACCGCCAGTTCCGGATCGGCCAGCAATCCGGCCTGGTCGGCAAGGCGGAACACGTCGGCATAGTGACGGATGCCGCGCGCCGACTGCATACCGCCGACCATCGCAAAATGATCCTGATGGCCGTTCAGCCAGGCCATGAGGACGATGCCGGCTTTGTAATACTCGGTCGGCGCCTCGAAGATCTTTCGCGACAGCGGCACGGTCGGCGCCATCAACGCGTCAAAGCCGGCGCGGTCGCCTTCCGCCAGTTTCGCCAGCGCCGCGTTGGCAACCGGCGCAATCGCGTCGAAAA
>NZ_RZPL01000169.1:0-8998 GCF_004022805.1 Mesorhizobium sp. M7A.F.Ca.CA.002.04.1.1
TGCATGCAAAAATCCAGACGATCCGCGGCGAGAGCCGCCTTCAGGCTCCAGAGCGCAATGACCGCCGTCCGAAACTGGCGCTGCGCCAGCGGGCCAGCGACCACCCCATGGCGATGTTCATGGTGCTGGCTGCTTGCGCCTTCGTCGGCATGGCGTTCACGCCGACAATCGGGCCGGCCTTCGCTTCGTTGAATCCGCCGGCCAATCTCATCGACGGCGCGCAGACGACGACCAGGACCGCGCGTCTGCCGGTGCCGTTGACCGACTTCGCCTGCAAGGGCCAGGCCTGGGGTGCCGAGAGCATGGATTGCCTGCGCGCCATCGCCGAACAGTCCGGAACACACAAAAGCCGGGCGATCCGCATGATCGCCAATGCCGCGCCGTTGACCGGCACGCCGAATATTTTCTGATTTCCGTCGAAGCATGGTCCCGAAAACCGTTCCCGTTTTGTGGATCATGCTCTGACCTCCCCGAGCGCCCTCCAGTGCGCTCCTTTTGGCTCCCGCCCCCGGGAGCCTCTTTTTTTATCCTTTCAAGGCCGCCTGTTCGGCGATGGCGGAGAGCACGCTGCGCACATCCAGCGTGCTGAACGGCTTTTCCAGAATCTGCGGTCGCTGGTGCGCCGGCAAGGCTTCGATTTCGGCTTTGGCACCGATCAGGTCTCCGGTGACCAGCACGAAACGCCGCGCCAAATCGGGCTTTTCGGCGAGCAGCTCACGATAGATCGATATGCCGCTGACGCCGGGCATGCGCAGGTCCGAAAAAACGATGTCCGGCGGCATGTGGCCGCTCAAGGTGGCGGCGGCCGATTCCCAGACCGGCACGATCCGCGACTTGATGCCCATCAGTTCGAGGATGTCGGAGAGTGACCCGGCGACATCCGGCTCGTCGTCGATGATCAAGGCATGGCGCAGGCCGCTCGATCGCGGCTGGTTGTCGCCGGCGGTGGCGAGGCCGGCCACGATGGCCGGCAGCTGGACGACGAAACGCGCGCCTCTCGGGAGCACTTCCTCGAACCAGACATTGCCATTGTGCCGCTCGATGATCGATTTCGAGATCGACAGGCCGATGCCGGTGCCGACGCCGACCGGCTTGGTGGTGAAATAGGATTCGAAGATGCGGCCGCGGATCGCTTCCGGCACGCCGGGCCCATTGTCCTCGACCGAGAAGCAGGGATGATCCCGGTCGCTGCGGAACGTCCGCACCTTGATCAGCCGGTCGCCGGCAATGCCAGCCAAAGCGTGCTGGCTGTTGATGAGGAAATTGGCCGCCACCTGCGTCACATGGTCGGCGTCGGCCATGGCCAGCAGCGGGCCTGCGGCGAAATCGGTGTCGATGATGATGCCGCTTGAGCGCGCGCCATAGGCGGTCACTTCAAGTGCCGCCCGGATCACCTGGTTGAGGTCGGTCTCGGCTTGTGCCGCGGGATGGAGGCGGACCATCGACAGGAAGCTCTTGACGATGCGGCCGCAGCGCTCGGCGGCCGCGCGGACCTTTTCGGCGCGCACCTTGGTTTGCGGATCGGAGGCGAATTCGTGCAGCAGCGTCGATTGCGCCACAACCACGGCCAGCGGGTTGTTGAGCTCGTGCGACACACCGGCCAGCAACGAACCCATCGCCGCCATCTTCTCGTTCTGGTGCAGCTTCTCGCGTTGCCGGCCGATTTCCTCCTCGGCGCGCAATTTGTCGCGCAGGTCGCGGATGGAGCCGAAGATCAGGCGGCGGTCGGCAACCCGCATCTCGGTGGCCGTCAGCTCGATCGGGAACACTTCGCCGGCGGCATTCTGGGTCACCGTCTCGAGCCGCTGGCCGACCATCGGCGCGCCGCGGCCGGACATGTATTCGGCTCCTGAGGCATAGCCCTTGCGGTAGTAGATCGGCACGATCGTATCGAGCAGGTCCTTGCCGAGGATGTCGCTGCGCTGGAAGCCGAACATCTTCTCGGCGGCCGGATTGAATTCGATGATCGAGCCGGTCTCGTCGATGACGACAATGGCGTCGAGCGAGGCCTGCAGCATGGTGCGGCGAATGACCTCGCTGGCGTGGGCGTCGGAGGGCGAGCGCTCTATGGCGTCGCCGATGGCCAGCGCGATGATGTGCAGCGTCGCCTCTTCCTCGTCGGTCCATGCACGCTCGTTGATGCAGTCATTGACCGCCAGCGTGCCCCAGAGATGGCCGTGCGCGAAGACCGAGACCGAGAGGAACGATTTGATGTTCTGCTTCTCGAAATCGGTCCTCAGGAAGCCTTCGAGGTCGCGCGTATGACCGGCGAAGATCTTGCCTTGCCTCTCGTCCTCGGCAAGCCGCTCCAGCAGCGGGTCGGAATTGACGATCGATTGCATGATGACGGTCGGTGATGCCAGTTCGCCGCCGAAAAGAGGGTCGATCCAGTAGGCGGCGACGGATTGGGCGAAGCCCTGGCCAGGCAGTTCGCGCAAGCGAAACAGGATGCCGCGCTGGCAATCCATGGCCCGGCAGAGCGTTTCCAGTATGCCGTCCATCTCGCGCTGCCAGTCGCCGGCCTCGCGCAGCCGGCGAACGACGCGCACGGCCGCCATCGCCGCGCCCTGCCTGAACCCTTGCATATCGGTGCTTGCTGCTTCAGCGATCATCTTGTGCTGTCATTCCGGAGTCGCGCCAATTCGGCCGGCGAGCAACTACATCCTTCTGGCCCGGTGCTCAGTTGCCGTCGCCGGCCGGCAGCGAGAAGATATAGCCCTCGCCGCGCACCGTGCGCAGGAATTTCGGATTGGCGGGATCGGCCTCGATCTTTTTGCGCAGCCGCATGATGCGAATGTCGACCGCGCGTGACGATTCCGGATCTTCGGTGAAACCGATCGCCTCGGAGATAGCGGCGCGGCTCAGCAGCCGGTTGGCGCGGGTGAGGAAAATCTCCAGCACGTCGAACTCGCTCTTGGCCATGTCGATCACCACGCCATTGGCGCCGGTGACCAGCCTGCCGTCGAGATCGGCCTGGAAGGGGCCGAAGGCAACGGAACGGCGATCCGCCCCGGCCCTCTTGTCCTGCAGCTCTTTGGGCTGGGGAACCCGGCGCAACACGCTGCGCACCCTGGCCAGCACCTCGCGCAATTCGTAAGGCTTGACGATGTAGTCGTCGGCACCGAGTTCCAGCCCGACAATGCGGTCGAGCGCGGTGCCGGCCGCGGTCGCATAGATGATGCCGATCGGCAGTTTCGAACGCAGCCAGCGGCCAAGCGAGAGGCCGTCCTCGCCGGGCATGGCGATGTCGAGAATGGCAAGATGAAACGACTGCGTTTCAACGAGGCTGCGCGCGGCGGCCGCACTTTCAGCGGTGGCCACGTCATATCCGGCGGCGCCAAGGTATTCGGCGACAGCGTCCCTCAGGTCGGGCTCATCCTCGACGATGACAATTCTTGCCCGCACGATGCTTTCGCTCCCACTTTCAGTGGAAAGTAGATTGGGTATAAACATCATGTCCAGCACTCATATCGGGGTTGCCAGGGAACGGTTGGAAAACATGGCCGCACGATCCGTCATTGCGCTCGTTTCGGTAGCCGAAGTGGTCGCGACCGAACTCGCCGACCATCTTGAACGGCGCGGCCATGACGTGCATCAGGCACGCCAGCCCTGGGAGGCCGAATCGCTGCTGTCGGGAAAGGGCATCGACGTCGTCGTCGTCGGCGACAGCCTCAGCCAGGCGGAGGGGCGGGACCTGCTCAGACGTTATGGCGGCCAAGGAGGAGGCGGTGAGGGCGGACCGGATTTCATCCTGATCTGCCGCCCGGCCGATCTTGTCGACAAGGTGCTGGCGCTGGAGCTTGGTGCGGCCGACGTCATCGAGAGCCCGCTCAATGTCCGTGAACTGGCCGCCCGTGTCGGCGGCCTGCTTTCGCGCCGCGGCAGGGGCACCCAGGAACTGATCGTGCTGGAGAACGCGACCGTCGATCTGAGATCGGCGATGGTCATGCATCGCTCCGGCACGGAGGAACAGCTTTCGCCCGGTCAGGTGGCGCTGCTCAGGCTGTTCCTGGCCAGTCCGCGCAAGGTTTTGACGCGCGACGACATCATCGCCGCGGCGCCGGCCGAAAACGCCGATGCCTTCGATCGCTCGATCGATTCGCGCATCGTGCGGCTGCGCCGCAAACTCGACACCGAAACCATCACCACCATACGCGGCGCCGGCTACCGGTTCGATCCGCCGCGGCAATTCGCGGACTGATTGCCGGGCACTGACGCAGTCTCTGGTTTCGGGCATCGGATTTTCCATCTCCGGCCCCGACGCTCTTGGCGCTCAGCGTACCAGCAGAAGCGATGGACCCACCGGCATGTCACTGCCCATGGTCAGCTCGCCAGCGTGGGCGCGGTCCCTGAGCAGCACGGTGGCAAGGCCGGCAAAGCCGAGCAGGCCCTGGGCGTAAAGCAGTGCGGAAAGCACCGAAGCGGCAAATTTCGTTTTCATCGTACCAATTCCCCAAAATGGTTTGTTGCGGGTCGCTTCAGGATACCCCCGAAGCGCCCGCGCCGCCCACGGAACCCCCCGTCTCGGCGCGGGCCTTCGGTCCTCTCGGCAGCAAGTTGCCGGAGGCGCCGCGCAAACCCGTCAGCCTAAGGCCGACCCGCCAGAGGGCCTTTAGCCGGGCGATGCGCAGGCTGGAAACAATCCAGACCGTGGCGAAAAACAGTGCGGCGTGCAGGGTCGAAATCTCGCCTGAAGTCATCGCGCCGAGGCTTGTCAGCGGGGTGCCGGCAACCATGCCGACGCCGCCGATGACCGCTGCCGCGATGCTGATCCTGAAAAGCCAGGACAGCGCGTTCGATTTCGTTCCCATGTTCGTTACCGGCTGTTTTCGTTGCGTCAACTTTGCTTGCGGCCCGTATCCGGATCATGCCGCTTGAAACCTCGCTTTGTTGCAGTTCGGTTTCGAGATCTACGGCGGTCCTTTCGAATACTGCTAATTCGCACTTTCGTTTAGCGACGGATACCCATGTTCCTGACCTTGGTCTTGCTATGGTCTCGCTGGCGGGCCACCGACGGCTCTAATGGGGTTGGCGTTTGTTAACCAGTGGAAACAGATTCGAAACACAAATGAGCATTTTGCGAAATCTCTCCGAAACATGACGTTGGGATAAGCAGCCATCGAATTGGAGCCGGCTGGACCGGCAGAGAGAGGGGATTTTCTTCATGCATACCGCCATTTCCGCCAAGCTCATCAACATCGCCGCCGCCGCGCTGACCGGTGCCGCACTGCTGTTCGGCTCGGGCGCCGCGCATGCCGCCAACAAGATCGTGGCGCGCGTTTCGCTTTCGCAGCAGATCATGGAAGTCTCCGTCGACGGCCGGCCGACCTTCGCCTGGAAAGTCTCCACCGGCGACCGGGCCCATGTGACGCCGACCGGCTCGTTCAAGCCGACCCGCATGCATGAAATGTGGTATTCGAAGAAATACGACAACGCCCCGATGCCGCACTCGGTCTTCTTCAGCGGCGGCTATGCGGTGCACGCGACCTATGCGATCAAGCGCCTCGGCCAGCCGGCTTCGCATGGCTGCGTGCGGCTGCACCCCGACAACGCCGCCGATTTCTACCAGCTCGTCGAAACCTTCGGGGCGACCAACACCAGCATCGTCATCGTCAAGTAGCAGGCTGGAAACGGTGGCGTGGCAGCATGCTGCCGCGCCTCAAAGCTCCCTCCGGAAACGCTGCGGTATTGCGTACAGTTCAAACCGGCGGTATCGAGCCCAGCCAAAAAGAAAAGAGGCCGGGAATTTCCCGGCCTCTTTTCTTTTGTTTCCATCGATTTGCCCCGCGCATTTCTGGGCGGGACTCCCTAGACCGTCCTAGCTCGGCAGTGCCGGCATCAGCTTGGGGTCCGGCTTCTCCGCCAGATGAGGCAGGTCCTTGCTGGCGATAAAGGTGTAGAACATGGGCACGACGAAGAGCGTGAATATGGTGCCGACCAGGATGCCGGTGAAGATGACCAGGCCCATCGAATAGCGGGCCGCGGCACCAGCGCCGCTGGACGTGATCAGCGGCACAACGCCGAGCGCCATCGCCGCCGTCGTCATCAGGATCGGCCGCAGGCGCACCTTGGCCGAGGCGATGATGGCATCGCGCCGCCGCATGCCATGCTTTTCACGCTGCTGGTTGGCGAACTCGACCAGCAGGATGCCGTGCTTGGTTATCAGACCGATCAGTGTGATCAGGCCGACCTGCGTGTAGATGTTGAGCGTGCCGAGGCCCAGATTGAGCGGCACGATCGCGCCGAAGATCGACAACGGCACCGCCATCATGATGATCAGCGGGTCACGGAAGCTTTCAAACTGCGCCGCCAGCACCAGATAGATGACGACAACTGCGGCCGCGAAAGCGATCAGGATGGTGTTGCCCTGTTCCTTTTCCTGTCGCGATTGACCGGAATAATCGATGAAGAACGTGTCGGGCAGGCTCTCCTTGGCGATGTCCTCCAGCGCCTTCAGCCCGTCGCCGGTGGTGACGCCGGGCAGCGGAAGCGCCGAAATCGTCGACGAATTCAGCTGGTTGAACTGCTCGATTGCCGCCGGCGCCGCATTGGTCGAAATCTTGACCACCGCCGATAGCGGCACCATCTCGCCGGTCACGCTGCGCACGAAGTATTCGCCGAGCTTGTCGGGGTCGTCGCGGAACTCCTGCGGCACCTGCGGGATGATGTCGTAGCTGTTGGAATCGCGGTCGAACTGCGCCACTTCGGCGCCGCCGACCAGCAAGGTCAGCGTGCGGCCGATATCGGCGATCGGCAGGTTCAGCGCGGCGGCGCGGTCGCGGTCGATGGTCACCGTCACCTCCGGTGCGTCATAGGCCATCGAATTCTGCACGACGATGAAGCGGCCGGAGGCCTGCGCCTTGTTCTTGATCTGCTCGGCCACCTCGTACACTTCCGAGGAAGCGCCGGTCGATCGCACCACCATGGAAATGGGCAGGCCGCCGCCGGAGCCCGGCAGCGTCGGCGGTGCGAAGACGAAGGCCTCGACACCGGCCACTTTGGCGATACGGGCCGTAATGTCAGCCTGCAGTTCCTTCGAATTGCGCTTGCGTTCCGCCCAGTCCTTGAAGGCATAGCCGACGAAGGCGCTGTTTGTCGTGCCGCCGAAGGCGACGGCCGAGAACTGCGCCCGTGTTTCGGGAATATCCTTCACCAGGCCGAGGATCTGGTTGACGTATGTCTCGGTATAATCGGACGTCGCATAACGCGGCGCCGTCACAATCGAGAGCAGAAAGCCCTGGTCCTCTTCCGGCGCAAGTTCGCTCGAGGTCTTGGTGAACATGAAGCCGGTGACGCCGACAAGCGCAAGCACGATGATCAACGTCAACGGGCGATAGTTCAGCGATCCGGTGACGGCGCGTTCATAGACATGCTCGACGCGCGCGAAGGTGCCGTCGACAATGCGCTGGAAACGGCCCGGCGTGCCGGACTTCAAGAGGCGTGCCGACATCATCGGGGTGATGGTGATGGCGATGACACCCGACAGCACCACCGAGCCGGCGAGCGTGACCGCGAATTCACGGAACAGCGCGCCGGTCAGGCCGCCGGTAAATGCCAGCGGTGCGAACACGGCGGCCAGCGTCATGGTCATGGCAACGATGGCTGATGCGATTTCGCGCATACCGCTGAACGCAGCCTGCATCGGCGACATGTGATCTTCTTCCATGTGACGATGGATGTTCTCCACCACCACGATGGCGTCGTCGACGACCAGGCCGATCGCCAGCACCATGGCCAGCAGCGACAGAAGGTTGATCGAGTAGCCAACCGCGAACAAAAGGAAGCAGACGCCGATCAGCGACAACGGGATGGTGATGATCGGCATCATCACCGACCGGAAGGAGCCAAGGAACAGAAGGATGACGACGACGACGATGGCAACCGCCTCGCCGATGGTCTTGAACACCTCTTCAATCGAGGCGCTGATCTGCCCGGTCGCGTCGTAGACGACCTCGATCGTCATGCCTTTCGGCAGTGTCTCCTGAATCTGCGGCACCAGCTTGGTGAGCGCAGCCGCCGTGGTCAGCGGATTGGCCGCCGGCGTCGGGAAGATGGCGAGGAAGGTGCCTGGCTTGCCGTTGAACGAGACCCTGGTATCGGTGTTCTCGGCGGCGAGTTCGACGCGAGCCACGTCGCGCAACCGCACCACATTGCCGTCGGTCGAGCGCAGCGGCAGCTCGGCGAATGCCTCCGGCGTCTGCAATGTCGAGCGCACGGTGATCGAGGAAACGACATACTCGTTCTGGGTGTTGCCGGGCGCCGACAGGAAGTTGGAATTGTTGATCGCCGTCAGCAGTTCGGAGGCGGTCACGCCGCGCGCTGCAAGTTTGACCGGATCGATCCAGACGCGCATCGAGTATTCCTGGGCGCCGAAGATCTGCACGTCGGCGACGCCTTCGACCGTCGACATGCGCGGTCTGATGACGCGCTCGATATACTCCGTCAGCTGCTCCTTCGTCATGTTCGGATTCTGCATCGAGATGTACATCATCGCGAACTGCTGGCCGGTGCCCTTGACGATGACAGGGTCCTTCGACGCGTCCGGCAAAGTGCCGCGCACGCCCTGGACCTTGGACAGAACTTCGGTCAGCGCGACGTCGGGGTTCGAGCCGAGCTTCATCTGCACCGTCACGGTGCTGGAGGACGGGCGGCTGGACGAGGTGACGTAGTCGATGTTTTCGGTCGAGGCGACGGCGCGGGCGATCGGGGCGGAAATGAAGCCCTGGATCAGATCGGCGCTGGCGCCTGGATAGGCCGTGGTGATCGTGATGGCCGTTTCATCGACCTTCGGATACTGCCGGATCGACAGATTGAAGATGCCCTGGAAACCCAGGAGCAGGATCATGCAAGCAAGGACCGTCGAAAGAACAGGCCGGCGAATGAAGAGATCTGAAAAGCTCATTGCTGGTCGGCCTGCTTGTTCGCCGATTTGGTCGGGTCGATGGTGTTGTCCACAACGACGGACATGCCGTTGAAGAGGCGGTTTTGACCGGCGGGG
>NZ_RZPL01000016.1:0-19695 GCF_004022805.1 Mesorhizobium sp. M7A.F.Ca.CA.002.04.1.1
GGCGATCTCCGGCCCAATGCCGGACGGATCGCCGGCGCTCAACGCGAGCGCAGTCACTGCGTTGCCCACGTCAGCGCTTGACGATGCGGGCTTTTGCCTTCAGCTCGTCGACATATTTCTTGCTGAGCGCGTCGGCATCCTTGTCGCCGCCGGAGCCTTCGGCCTGGAACGCCATCTGGGCAACCTTGTCGTCGGACACTTCGCGCGACGAGCAGATGCCGATGAATTCGACGCCGCGTTCGGTTTCGCGCGTGACGGTGGCACCGCCGACTTTGGTAGCTTTGATCTGCTCGGCCCAGTCCGGCGGCAGTTGCGGCGCCAGCACCCGGCCCAGATCGCGAACGGTGACGTCGATCAGGCCCTTGGCGAATTCGCGCGTCGTGTTGCAGCCGTTGAAGCGGGCGCGCATGGCGTCGGCCTCTCGCTTGCGTTTGCCCAGCGTCGCGCTGCGTTCAGCCGCCGGCACCACGAAGATGACCTGCTGCAGCATGTATTCGGTGGCGCTCGGTTTGGCGCCGCCTTTTTCGAGCATCTTCCTGACGAGATCCTGTTCGCTGACGGCGCCGGTGCCGTCGCCGGAACGGTAGCGCGCGCTCAAGGCCTGGTTCCAGGCCATCTGGGCGCGGATGAATTCCTTGAAGTGGCTCTTGGTGACGCCCGACTTCTCCATGACGCCGTCGAGCTGGCTGAGCTGCATCTTGTTGCTCGAGGCAAAGCGCTGGTACGCGGCATCGACCTGGGCGTCGCTGATGCGGATACCAAGCCGCTTGGCCTCGGCCATACGCAGCGTCTGGTCGATCATTTCCTGGCCGGCATCGCCCTTCTTGCGCTGCAGCTTCAGGAAAGCGGCGCGATGGGCGATGTCGCCGGTGGTGACAGGAATGTCGTTGACGACGTATTTGATCTCGCTGGCGAAAGCCGGCGGCGCCATTACGGTGATCGACACGGACGTCGCCGCCACGAGCAACGCGAAACCTGCTGAAAAGAGGTATTTCCTCATCGTTGGCATCCCAATTCTATCCCGGTCCCGCCCAATTTGATCTTTCCAGGTGCGCGAAATCCGTGCCAGCCCTATGCGGCGAAACGATGTCGCCGATTGTTACTGGATCGTGTCGACGGCACTGGTCGACGAGCCGAAATCGCCGAGGGTGCGGAACGACAGATTGAAGCCGATGGTCTGCGACACCTCCCTGGTGTTCAGATCGCGCGACTGCGAGTAGGTCATCAAATAAGTGAAGCAGGAATCGTTGTAGGCGAAGCCGACGCCATCCTTGACCAGCAGGCTCTGCTGCAGGTCGTAGGTTCCTGTGCCGAAGACGCGCCAGTTTTCGGCCAGATGCGTGGATGCACCAAGCGTGACCTCGTGGCGGTCGGTGGTGAAGCCGTACAGCGGCTGGGCCTGGATGAAGGCGTATTTGGCGCTCAGCGACACAGGCAGGCCGGAATAGGCGGCCTTCACCTCGGCGCGGCGGATCTCGAAGCTCTGTTCGTCGAAACGGCCGCTGACCGAGGCCGCGAAGCCGTTGGGGCTGTTGATGCCGAACAGGCCGACATAGTCGGACTTGGTCGTGTCGAGGCCGGAGTTTGCGCCGACATTCACCAAATCCGGCGCGGCGAACGAATTCTCGCCGCCAATCTGATAGGATTGGCCGAAAATGGCATTGGTGCCCCAGCCATTGTTGTAGGAGCCGGAATAGCGGAAGCCGACATTGGCGCGCGAACCGCCTTCGACGCGGTCGTAGCCGGAGAACTTGTCGCGTTCGAACAAGGTGGTCGCATCGAAGACCATGCTTTGGGCGTCTTCGTTAGGCACTGAGAGGCCGCCGACATATTGCTCGTTCGGACGCATGAAGACCTGTGCCATCGGTTCGATGACATGGCTGGACCCGCTGGCCATGGAAAACAGCACCGGCCAACGCATCTCAAGCCCGGCGGTTGCCATGTAACGGGCAAATGACGAGCGCATGTCGTCCTGCTCGCCCAAATGCGTCGCCATTCTGTCGATCGCGTCCAGCGAAGCCGACGACGCGTTGAGGTAGTCGACGTCGCCCTGCAGCGCGAGCAACGGCGTCAGCACCAGCCCGCCATCGGTGACGAAGCTCCGCTTCCACTCGGCCTCGGCGGTGAGACGGCCCGATTCGCCTTCAATGCCGCGGACGCGCTGCGTGGGAGTGAGGGCATTGTAGGGCTCGACGAAGGTCTCATCGACATCGTCGCGGCGGATGACACGCGCGTTGACATTGAGCGATAGCTGGCCGCCGGCCACCGACGCATCAGGAATATAGGCGTAGTCGAGCGACGGCAGCACCCAGGGCTGTTGTCCGCTTCGCGCAGAGGCGTTGTCGTCAGGTGTATCTTCCTGCACATCGAAATGCATGGCGCGCACGTCGAAATAGTTGCGGCCGTTGAGACCCGTCAAGTAGACCGACGACTGGTGGACGCTGCTATTGTACTTTTCGATGCCGTAGGTGTTCGAGAAATTCTTGTCGGTCTGCAGCAGCACGTCCCAGCCGAAGTTCCAGCGTGAGTTGATGGCGAACTGCCCCTGGGTACCCATCATGCCGCGGAATTTGTTGGGATCGCCGGCGCTGCCCGAATTGACGTTGTGGCCAGAGCTGGAGGGGAAGGCAGTGGTGTCGAGGAAAGCGTCGGGATTCTGCTGGTGTATCCCGGCGATCTTCAAGCTGTACTCGCCATTGTTGAAGCGCTGACGCCACTCGGCCTCACCGAGGAAACCCTGCTTGGTATAGCCGGTGCCGGTGACGGTCAGGTCGTAGGTCGGCGCCAATGCAAGATAATAGGGGACGGTCACGCCGACGCCGAGATCGCTCGTGTAGATGATGCTCGGGATCAGGAAGCCGCTCTTGCGCTTCACCGTCGGGTCGGCAATTTCGAATGCAGGCAGATAGGCAAGCGGAAAACCGAAGAACTCGAAATTCGCATTCTCGAAGCGAACCGTCTTCTTCTCGCCGTTCCAGATGATCTTCTTGGCCTTGACGCGCCAGGTCGGCGCTTTGTCCGGCTTATCCTCGCACGGCTCGCAGGCGGTGTAGACGCCATTGTGGAAGGTGGTCAGCACGCCGCCCATGCGTTCGGCGCTTTCGGCGGCGAAATAGGCCTTGTCGATGGTTTCGACCCGCAACGCGTTGACGAAGCCGTCGGCGAAGTCATCGGTGATGTCGATATGCTGCGAATTGATCTTGGTACCGTCGCTGTTGATGACTTCGACGTTACCGCTTGCGACCATTCGCTTGGTGTTGCGGTTGTACTCGACCCGCTGGGCGACAAGGCGATTGCCACCATAGTCGATCTGCACGCCGCCAACGGCGGTCACGGTCTGGTTGTCGTTGTTATAGACCAGCGTGTCGGCCGCCAGCAGCATTTGCGAGCCGGACGGAACCGATGTCGCCATGTCGCCGACGTCCTGCGCAAGCGCCGGTGCCGGAACGGCGTAGGCAAGCACGCACGCCAAGGCGGTCGCCGCATAGAGGCGCGCCAAACCGGCCTGCCTGTTGCTGGGCAAAAACGCCTCCCTCACTAGCCGTCTTCCTTGTATAGCAGGAAAGTCACCCCGAAGAACATAGCCACCATGACCGGTACCCAGGCGGCTACGACAGTCGGCACGAATCCCGCCACGCCGAATGCCTTCACCAGAACCGAAACGACATAAAGCAGAAAGCCAGCGATGATGCCACCCAGAATCATCGTCGCCGACTGCCCCATCCTAGCAAATCGCATTGAAACCGTTGCCGCGATCAGCGTCATGGCGACGAGAAGGAACGGCAACGCCACGAGCGAATCAAACTGCATGGCAAAGGCATTTGCCTTGAGGCCGAAGGAGCGGGCAACCTCGATCTTTCCGGGCAGGTCGTAGAAGGGGATGGTTTCCGGGCGCGCCAGCCGCTCTTGCACGAATTCGGGCTTCAGATTGGTCGGTACGCGATCGGTTGCCGATGCCTGGATCGTGCCGTTCTGGAACGTCTTGACGTCCTGCAATTCCCAATAGCCGTCGCGCAGGAAGGCACGGGCAGCATCCTTGCGCTCGACGATGTTGCCTTGCGGGTCGAGAATGAAGAATACGACATCGGCCATTTCCAGGCCCTGGTTCAGGATGGCCCGCGCACCGATGATGGTGTCCCCCGAACTGGTTTTCTGCCGGATCCAGGGCGCGGCATCGGCCGAGACCGTATTCGATTTGCCGGAACGCAGCTGGGTTTCGATCTGCTCGGACCAGGAGAATGCGTGCGCGGCGAGCGGATTGATGACGCCAACCGACAGGACGCCGAACAGCAAGGCTCCGATACAGCAGGGCAAGAGGAACTGCCAGGCGGAAACACCGGCGGAACGCGCGATGACCAGCTCGTAGCGCCGGTTCAGCGACACCAGCGTCGCCATCGCCGAGAAGAGACCGACGAACGGCACCGTCTGCAGCATGATCATCGGCATGCGGAGGCCTGAAATGGCTACCGCCGTGCCGTAGGTGAAGCCGGGCAGGCCGGTGGTGCGGCCGGACAGCTCGGTGAAATCGATCAGGAACACCAGCGCCAGGAGGCCGATGAAGAACCAGATGGTGATCGTCACGTAGCGGAAGAAGAAATAGCGGCCCAGTGTCCAGCCCATCAGCCGACCCCTTGCCCTGATGTGCCGCGCCTGGACAAACGCAATTTGAAAGCATTCCAGCTGTCAGCGATGCGCGAGGCGAAGTTTGTCATCCAGTCCGCCCAGGTCACGGGCAGTTCCAGTGTCCGGTTCGAGACGATGAACCAGATCGCCACCGCGGAAGCCACGATCGGCACACCATAGACCATATAGGCATATTGCGGGATCTCATCCGCCTTGCTGGCGGCGAAAAAGCCCAGCCAACGCACGAACAGCGATATCGTGATCGCCGTGATCAGCGGATTGACGCGCGCCTCGCGGTGCGAGCGCGCATCCCCGGCGACCGCAAGCGCGATCAGCGCGAAAACCATGGAATAGGTCCATTCCGAGAACCGCTGGTTGACTTCGGCCCGGTATTCGTAGGGGCTCTGCTGATAATACTTGTCGTTGGCGCTCGGGTTGAGCAGGTACTGCGTCGTCTGGTCCTTGGGCAGGAGCGTCACCGCTGAAGCCGCCGCCATGAAGGCCGACATGTCGAAGGCATAGGAGGTGAAGCGGATGACGGAGAGATCGCCGGTCAGCGTTTTGCGATGGATGACGCCGTCATTCATCATCAGCACCTTTTCACCGCCGCGTTCGATGATGCTGCCGGTCTTGGCGTAGTAGACGAGGTTGACGCCTTCTTCGCGCGAATCGGCGACGAAAATGCCGCCCAGCCGATTGTTGGGAAGGCGCTCGCCGACCTGCAGGAACAACCCGTCGTCGATCTTGCGGAAGGTACCTTCCTGGATGATCAGCGACAACAGATCCGCGCGTGACGATGCCACCAGGGCCCGGTTCTTCTGCCGTGCGTAAGGATCGATGCCGTTGTCGACGGCAAAGGAAAAAACGGCTGCGGCGAGCGCCAGCAACATGATCGGCCGCACGATCGTCCAGCGCGAGGCTCCCGCGGCGTTGACGACGGCAAGTTCGGAATCCGAATTCATGACGCTGAGTGTCTGTGCGACCGCCACCACCAGCGCAAAAGGCACTACGATCGGGATGATGGACGGAAGGATGAGGGCGGCGACTTCGAAGAAGGTCAGCGCCGATTGGCCGCTGTCGGTGACCAGATCGATCTTTGCCAGCACCTGCGTCGTCCATACGATCGCCAGCGTCCACACAAGAGCGGCCATGAAGACCACGAAAGCGCGGCGCATGATGTAGCGTTCAACGACCTTCATGAAGGCTTTTCTCGATTTTTTCGAACGGCATCATGCCGCCGAACAAGGTAGCTGTCCGGCAGCGCCTGCACAACTGGCTCATCAGATGGTCTATCCGGGTTCTGTCCCACATCACGCCCCCCGGCTGGGCGGAGTGTCGGCGGGAATGGATAAGAAAGGGCGAACATCGATGGTTAACAACAAGTTGCGGCAAAAAGCGGGGCCGTGCCGCGACGAATCGTCATCGATTCCATAGGTCATATGGGATGCCAATTCGGCAAAGTCTTGCCAAATGCCGGAAAACGACCAAATGTCGCGCATCGTTTCGAACCGCTTCCCCAAAAGTCGCGCATTCCCTGAAAGCAGGACATGATGAATCAAAGACCGTCGATCGCCTTCGCCAAATTTTCCGGGTCCCAGAGCGGGGTGAACAAGAAGGGCACGGTCTTCGTGCTCGCGGCGGATGAGGGCGGCCTGAGCGACGTCGCCAAGCCCAGTGATCCCGGCAAGACACTGGAGCGGGCTTTTCCCGTGGCTGAGTTCACCGGCAAGTTCGCCAGCACGGTGGAAGTTCTGGCCCCGCAGGGAGCGTCGCTCGACAGACTGGTGGCGATAGGCACCGGCAAGGTGTCGGGACTGGACGAATATGCGTGGTTGAAGCTTGGCGGCACCGTTGCCGCGTCGCTGCGCAAGGCGACCGAGGTAGCGGTAGTCCTCGATGTGGTCGGCGCCTCGCCGAGCGCGAAGGACGCGGCAAGCCTTGCCGCGGGCATTCTCCTGCGCAGCTATTCCTTCGACAAGTACAAGACCAGGAAGGATAAGGACGACGGCAAGGCAGAGCCGAAGAAGCCGGTCAAGGTGACCATCCATACCGCCGATCCGGCCGCTGCGAAGAAGGCCTTCGCCGATGCCGAGGCGGTGATCGACGGCGTCCTTCTGGCGCGCGACCTCGTCAACGAACCGGCAAACGTGCTTGGGCCGGTCGAGTTCGCTGCCCGCGCCAAGGAACTCGAGGCACTCGGCGTCAAGGTCGAGATATTGGCTGAGAAGGAAATGAAGAAGCTCGGCATGGGCTCGCTGCTCGGTGTCGCGCAAGGCTCGCCACGCGGCGCCCGCATGGCGATCATGCAGTGGAACGGCGGCAAGCCGAAGGACAGCCCGATCGCCTTCGTCGGCAAGGGCGTCACTTTCGACACCGGCGGCAATTCCATAAAGCCGGCCTCGGGCATGGAGGATATGAAGGGCGACATGGGCGGTGCCGCCGCCGTTACCGGCCTGATGCATGCGCTGGCGGCCCGCAAGGCGAAAGCCAATGTCGTCGGTATCATCGGACTGGTCGAAAATGCGGTCGACGGTCATGCCCAGCGTCCCGGTGATATAGTCACTTCGATGTCGGGCCAGACCATCGAGGTGCTCAATACCGACGCCGAGGGCCGCCTCGTGCTGGCCGATGCGTTGTGGTACTGCAACGACCGCTTCCAGCCGAAATTCATGGTCAATCTGGCGACGCTGACCGGCGCCATCATGGTGGCGCTCGGCCAACATTATGCCGGCCTGTTTTCCAACAATGACGAACTGGCCGAAAAATTGTCGGTGGCGGGGCAGGCGACTCAGGAACGGCTGTGGCGCATGCCGCTCGGCGCCGAATACGACAAGCTGATCGATTCCAAGAACGCCGACATGAAGAACATCGGCGGCCGTTTTGGCGGCGCCACCATCGCGGCGCAGTTTCTGCAGCGCTTCGTCAAGGACACGCCATGGGCTCATCTCGACATAGCCGGCACGGCGATGGGGGCGCCGTCGAACGAGATCAACCAGTCGTGGGGTTCCGGTTTCGGCGTCAGGCTGCTCGACCGGCTGGTGCGCGATAACTATGAGCAGTGAACGGGTTCGATCACTATAGGCTGAAGCGATGGCCGACGTTCTGTTCTACCACCTGACCGAATCGACGCTGGAGGATGCGCTGCCAGGCCTCCTGGAGCGCAGCGTCGACCGTGGCTGGCGCGCCGTGGTGCAGACAGGCACCGAGGAACGCCGCGATGCGCTCGACCAGCATCTTTGGACCTTCCGCGACGATTCGTTCCTGGCGCACGCAACCGATCGTGAAGCTCATCCCGGCGAACAGCCGATTCTGTTGACCACCGGCGACGGCAATCCCAACGACGCCAAGATAAGGTTCCTGGTCGACGGCGCGGTGCCGCCTGACCTTGGCGGCTACGAGCGCGCGGTGTTCCTGTTCGATGGCCACGATGCCGCCCAGCTCGAGGCGGCGCGAGGACACTGGAAGGTGATGAAGAGCGCTGGCCACGACGTCACCTACTGGCAACAGACGCCAGATCGCCGCTGGGAGCGCAAGGCGTAGACCAGCCGCTTGTGGCGGATGACTCGATCCTACAGTCTTGCCTTGATCCGGTTCTGTTTCCGGGTGACGTAGTCGCCGTGTTTCAATCTCTTGAAAACATACCAGTCGCCATCCGGAGCCTTGCGCTGGTAGATTACTTTGCCAGCCTGGCGGTGCTCGAAGCAGGTCATCGAGCCCTTCACGCCCCAGGAACCGTGCCATTGCGCACGCCAGCACAGCTTGCCGCCGCCGGGAATGAACCACATGCCGTCGCCATAGCCCGACTTGCCTTTGTCGTGGGTCCAGGACTCGAACTGTCTCTGCTTGACGGCAAAGAAGCCGGCGCCCTTCTTGCCCCACAGCCACGAATGGTTCTGATAGATCTGGTAGACGCCTTCGTCAGGAACCGCTGTGGCCTCTTGAGCCTGCTCGGCGATTTTCATCGCCGTCTTGGCTGTCGCAGGAGCCTGGAAGGCAAGAACAAGAACGGAGCAGGCGAATGCCGCTCCAAGATAATTTCCCACTACCCGCTTCACGAAACTTCTCCACAGACTGATTTACGCCACGCCTCAATCCTCATCCCGAACCGCTGGTTCGGGATGGATCACGATCAAACAAGGAGATTGGAAGTCGATCCCGATCGCGTCGGGGTCGATCAGCACGATGCGTCTACGGCAGGACGTGCTGGGTCACCCTCCAGTCGGGCAGACCATAGCCACCCAGCCACGGCCACACTTCCTTCTGGTTGAAGTAGACAACCGAAGTCAGCGCCGGGAACTCCGCGTAGGATTTGCGGGAATCTTCCTGCCATTTCGAGACATAGTCCTGCTTCCCGACATAGCCGAGTTCCGCAACGATGATCGGCTTGTTGAACACTGCAACGCGGTCATAGCCGGGCTTCAGCAGCTCAGCGAAGGTGCGGTCGCGGCCGGTCTCGTCATCATCTTTTTTCTGCAGACCGAACACCGACAGGCCGATGACGTCGACATAGTCGTCGCCGGGGTAGTATTTTTCCAAACCCTCTTCGCCTTTGGGCGACCACATGTACTTGGCTGCGGGGGCAGCCTTGCGGCAGATGTCGACTTCGCGCTTGTAAGCGGAGATCCAGTCCTTGGGAGCCCAGTTGGCCCAGGTGAAGCGGCCGTTCTTGTCTTCCATTTCCTGCGCCCAGCGAATGGTCACCGGGCTCTTCATCTGTCCCACCAGGTCGCAGATCGCCTGCATGTTGGCGTCATATTTGCCGCTCAAAATGCCGTCGCGCAATTCGGGCGGGGTGATGCGCCAGTCCTTGGACCAGGTCCACGGCTCAACCGTGATCAGCAGCGAACGGCCGCGCTGCAGCGCATAGGCGTCGGCGAGTGGCAGCGTCGACAGATCGACGTCTTCCCAGGGCAGGAACAGCTCTTCGATGCTGGCGCTCTTGTCGGCGCTGAAGTCGCCGTAGGGATCGTAGGATCCGAACGCCGAGGCGGCGCTGCTCGTCTGGACGGGGTCCGTCGCGGCTACTGAGCCAGCGCCTCCTGCCGTGGGGAACGCGGCGCTTCCGCCCAATGCCAGCGCGATTGCAAGTGCTTTTACTGTGGAGTGTTTCATGTCGATCTCCCATGGCCCCAACCTCTTGCGGAAGTTAAGGCTTCGCCCGTGCGCATCGATGCTTGATCGACACGATTACCCAAAACCGATCGGCTCTATTTGGCAGAATCTGCGGGATTTCGGAGCGACCCGTTGGCGGATGTGCGAAACCTGACACAGAGCCACCCAAAAAATTATCTCTCAAGGCCCTATACAGGGGGCGCTCGAGAGAAAGTTCGCCGCGATACTCACAAATTCGCGTCAATATCCCGATATATCATCCCTGGCTAATTTAAGAGCCGGTCGCGACCAAGAGTCAAGTGCAATTAACGGTTGCTTAACCATGTGCGCGCGACATGGTTAACGCTGCTCTCAAAGTTCGATCCTTGCCGGACAGCTTTGGCCCATCGGCGAATTCTCCAGCGCTGAAAAATTTGCGGCTCATCGTTCACGTGCTGGTCGGTGGAAACTGTTCCACCGGACTATCCTTAACCAGTTCTGAAGAACCGTAGTTAAGAAATAACTAATTTAGTTGACTCTAAGGATGCCTGAGCGGATTCTGCTGCTGGGTTAGGCTCATCGGCCGTCGTTTGGCTGATGCTCGGGTGGCGGCAGTAAAGTGTATGAGTGTTTCCGCGGACGTGGGGATCATCGGCAGTAAGACCATGCCGAAACGGGGGCGTGGGGCAGCTCCGGGCAAGGCGGCGGAGAAGCCTCCTTTTCTGGTGCCCGTGCTGTCGGCCGCCCAGAAGCGGATCTGGAAGCTAGGACTTGCCTGCTGGTCGGTAACGTTCGGATTTTTCTGGTTCTGGTGGCTGCAGCCCGGGCACATCGAACACGTTATCCCATACATGCTGGCGACATTGACGCTCGTATGGCTGACATTCATGCCGATGTATTTTCTCTTGAACGTGCATGCGATGAAAAAGCCGTCCAGGCTTCACACGATCCCGAAGCATTCGCGTGTCGCGATGGTGGTGACCAAGGCTCCGTCAGAGCCGTTTTCCGTGGTTGCGCGAACCCTCGAGGCAATGCTGGCGCAGGACTGTCCGCATGATACCTGGCTGGCCGACGAGGACCCGTCCGAGGAAACGATTGCCTGGTGCGATGCCCATAACGTCATGATTTCGACGCGGCGCGGGCGGGAAGATTATCACCGCAAGGTGTGGCCCCGCCGGACGCGCTGCAAAGAGGGAAACCTGGCCTTCTTCTACGACCACTATGGTTATGAACGCTATCACTTCGTCGCTCAGATGGACGCGGACCACGTCCCGACACCAACCTATCTCAGGGAAATCCTGGTTGCCTTTGCCGACCCGGCGGTTGGCTATGTATCGGCGCCGAGCATATGCGACAACAATGCCGCTGAAAGCTGGTCGGCACGCGGCCGGCTGTTCCCGGAAGGGATGTTCCACGGACCTTTGCAGTCCGGCCACACGGGCGACGGAACGCCGCTCTGCATCGGCTCGCACTATGCCGTGAGAACCGCAGCGCTCAAGCAGGTCGGCGGCCTTGGCCCGGAACTGGCCGAAGATCACTCGACGTCCATGCTGTTCATTGCGGCTGGTTGGCGCGGTGTGCATGCCATAGACGCCATTGCCCATGGCGACGGCCCGCAAACCTTTGCCGATCTTGTCACGCAAGAGTTCCAGTGGTCGCGGAGCCTGATGACGATCATGCTCGAATACTCGCCCATATACCTTTCCAAGGTATCGCCACGGCTGAAATTCCAGTTCCTGTTCCGCCAGCTCTGGTATCCGCTTTTCGCCGTATTTTCGCTTCTCATGTACATCATGCCGATATACGCACTTATTACGGGTCAGAATTTCGCCAATGTGACGTATATTGACTTCCTTCTATACTATGCGCCGAACTCGATTTCGCTGATTGTGCTGGTGATGCTGTTGAAGTCCTTCGGGCTGTCGCGCCCACTGACCGCCAAGACGATCAGTTGGGAGGGAATGTTGTTCTCATTCTTCGCTCGTTGGCCGTGGGTGCTGGCGGGCACGCTGTCGTCGATCCGCGATTATCTGACCAAGTCGTTCGTCGATTTTCGCGTTACCCCCAAGGGCAGCGGCCCGAAAAACCTGCTGCCTGCCCGCGTTATTGTTCCCTATGTGGTGCTTGCAATGGGAGCTTCGCTGCCGGTCCTTCTTGTAGACCGCGCCTCGGACGCCACCGGCTTCTACTGGTTCGCTGCCTTCAATGCGTTCGTCTACGGATTGCTTGTGGTCGTGATCATCACCAGGCACCTCGTGGAGAACAAAATTTCGTTGCGTTGCAATGCCGCGAAACTCACCTTGCAGGCCTCGCTCGCTGGCGTTGCGCTCTTCGTCCCGGGCGCCGCGTTCTGTGACCGCGGCCTGGAAGGCATATATGGGCTCCAGCAGGGGGCAGGCGGTATGCGCATCGTCAGCGTGGCCTACCCGGTTTCCGGAGCCGGGCGCGGCGGGAGCGGAACCCGCACATTCCATCTTGACCCCGCCTGGAATCCGCCACGCTGACGCCGACAGGCGTCCGTGCGCAAACAACTCCCCTGAACCGCATTTGCCTTGATAGCCGGCCGGCAAGCTGTGGCAGGACCAGGCACGAGCCCAAAAGGTCAAATTTTAATAATATCCGGTCGAGTGCCGAAAGACCGCGCTCATCATATCGTTTGCATGATATTTAATAAGTCTCCCCTAATATACAGCCCATGATGTGAGTGGCGATGGGTCACTCGCGTGGTGCGGAAAGCAAATAAGAGCAATATATCTCCGCGCTCCAGCGACTTGTATTTCATGGCAGGGATAGCGATGAACAAAATAATGGAAAGAGGGGCAAGGCTCGGCAAGAAACATGCCTGTGCATTTGCCGCGGTTGCATTGATCTCGATGATGTCCGGTTGCCAAAGCATGGATGCCACCAAGACGAGCTCGATCGGCACCAAGCCCGTGGTTCATTCGCTTGGCCAGAGGGTGCACTACGCCAAGGACAAGCGGCTGCATCTGATCAACCGCAAACCGCTCACCAAGATGACCAACGTGACGCGTACGAGGGAGGAGGCCTATGCGGCCTTCGTGCGGCCGCAGCGGGTCGGCAGGCCGGCGACGGTGAAGGTCTCCTACAGTCTGGGCAATGGCGGCCCGCTCCTGGGTCATTCGCCCTGGATATGTGGTCCGAGCGGTTTCGGCCAGCGCGCCAGCTGCCGTTCGCGTTACTAAGCCATCAGACCTGAAGCGCGGCCGATTTGACTGCTGCCGGGTCTTTGCCGGGGGGCGCGAGTGGAGGGCGGGAGGTTTGCGCAGACGTTGCGCTTTGCCTCTTGCCCTCCAACCGCCATGCGTTCGTTAGGCGCGGACCTCCGTGGCATTCCGATCAGGTCACGATGCTCGGCCCGGGGCGTGCCAGCCGTCATTGTCGCCGCCCGGCGGCCGTGGCCGCGCGACATAGGCCGATGCTCCGTTCGCCTCGTGATAGACGCGTGCCAGCATTTCCGCCAGCACGCCCGACGTCACCATCTGCACCCCGGCGATGAGCATGAAGAAGCCGGTGAACAGCATCGGGCGTGTTCCGATGTCTTCGGCGAAAAACAGCTTCAGGCAAAGCAGGTAGGCAAGGATCAGCGAACCCAGCGCGCCAAGCACGATGCCGATGCCGCCGAAGAAATGTCCCGGCCGTGTGCGATAGCGCATGAAGAAGTACATGAACACCAGATCGAGCACGACCCTGAAGGTGCGCGAAATGCCGTATTTGGACTGGCCGTGGATGCGGGCATGGTGCGTCACCACCTCCTGCGCGATGCGTCTGGGGGTCGTCACCGTGGCCAGCCATGCCGGGATGAAGCGGTGCATCTCGCCATAGAGCTTGACGCTGCGGATGACGTTGCCGCGATAGACCTTGAGGCTGCAGCCATAATCCTTGAGGCGCACGCCGGTGACGCGCGCGATCAGCGCGTTGGCGATGCGCGAGGGCAGCCTGCGCATGAAAAAACCTTCCTGGCGGTCCTTACGCCAGCCGACCACCAGGTCGAGATCCTCGCTCAGCAGGCGATAGACCATGCGGGGGATGTCGTAGGGATCATTTTGCAGGTCGCCGTCGATCGTGGCGATGACGTCGCCGCGCGCCGCGTCGATGCCGGCCTGCATCGCGGCGGTCTGCTTGTAGTTGCGCACCAGTTCGACCGCATGCACATGCGAGCCGTAATGCGCTGCAAGGCGCCTGATCTCGCTCACCGTCGCGTCGGTGCTGCCGTCATCGACCAGCACGACCTCCCAGGGCTGGTCGTAGCGTTCCATCGCCTGGTGGATCCGTGCCAGCAGCGGCTCGACGTTTTCGGCCTCGTTGTACATGGGGACGACGATGGACAGCGTATGGTTCGGCATTACCGCGCCGTCAGGCAGTCCCGAAGCAGGGATGGGCAATACGTTCATTGGGATGGCTTCCTTGCAGGTCCGACAGCCGGATTTCCCGGCAGCGTCGATTTCGAGGGAAACAGCCAGGCGATCGCACCCGTGGCGATTGCCGAGCAGAAGATGAACAGGTGCAGCGCCAGCGCCGCCTGCAAGCCATTCTTCATCGTGATTCCGGAGGTGAGCAGCGCCGCCGCTGCTCCCGCTTCATAGGTGCCGAAGCCGGCGACGCCTTGCACCGGCAGTATGGCGGCTCCTTCGGCCCCAACGACGCCTGGAAAGGCGGTCGAAAAGGATGTCCCCAGCAGCATTGCCAACAACCATCCCTGCACAGTGAGCTTCAGCGACCAGTTCGCGATCGTCCACCACCAGCCATAGCGCGAGCGTCCGGTTGCTTCGGTGAACACATCTCGGAGCTTGCCGAGCTTCGCCACGATCTTGCCGCGGCCGGCCCAGTCATGCGGTGCACGCGCCCAGCGCGGCAGGTACCAGGCGGCGACGATCAAGACGGCCCCGCCCGCAATCCTAATCGCCGGATGCAGGCCCGGCCACACCGCCAGGGCGAGCACGCCGACGACGAAAGCGTCCTGCAGTCTGAACCACAGCAGTGAGGCGCTGGCGCGCATGATCGGTATGCCGAAGACCTGGCGCAGGAGCAGGGGAAAGGCCGTCTCGCCGCCGCGAAAGGGCACGACGTTGATCATCGCATTGTGGATCAGAATGACGCGCAGGCAGGCGCCGAAGCGGCCATGCACCTCGTCGCGGAACTCGTCGCAGACGCGCAGCGCACGCAAGACATAGGTGGCGAAGAACGCGATCGTCGCCACGGCGAAGGTGCCGGGCGTGATGCGGGCAAAGGCGTCGCCGACCATGCGCCAGCGCGAGTCGCTGGCGAGCCAGGCCAGCAGGGCCAGCGTCACAATGATCGAAATCGCTCGTTTCAACAATTCCTCCGGTCGCAACCGTCGAATTCCGCCAGCCGTAGAGATATTTGACCTTGCTGGCCGGCTTGTCTCGCTTAGCTTGCTGCGTTGGGCAGGCGAGGGCGGGTCGGCAAGGTCGCTGACCGTCGCCGGATTTCCAACGTTTGCCTGATCCCCAGCCCATAAGCCCAACGGCCTGACCAGATCAAGGCCGGCTGATTTCATAAATCAGGAGGTTGTCCGAATCCAGCCGCTTGGTCCCGATCTTGTTGAGATAGTCGATCACCCCGTCATGATGCTCGATGAACGGCCGTTTCTGACTGTCTTCGGCATCCTTTGCCACGCCGAACCAATCCGCGCCTTGCGTGCGAAGTTCCTCAAGCTGTGCTATCGCGATGGCATCGTCCTCGACGAACCTGGACCACTCCACGTCGCCGCCACCAGGCGGAAACACCCACCCGCGCGCCCTGCTGTAATAGACTGCGACGGGATCTCCCACCTCCGGAGCGATGGCCACGACAAGATCGCCAGGTTGGGCCCTGCGCGCCAGCTCGTCGCCAAGCAACTTTCCATTCATGGCGAAGGGCGCCTTCATCGTCCGGACGAGGGGAAAAGTCGACCAGACAAGCATAGCGGCCACGATGCAAATCGACCGCAGAATTATCCCAGGAGACGGAACGGTTTTGGCTCCAAGCGTCGCCAGGACGACCGCGCCACGGCCGCAAAACATCGCAAATGGCACATGGAATATATGATAGTTCCATGGATTGGTCGTGATCTCACGTGCCGCAGCGAGATAAACAACAGAGGCCGCTGCAAGCCATATGAAAGGTATGGCCGAAAGAGCGCGTTCTTTCGATTCCGCGACTGGCTGGGGCGGTATCCAGAATCCGACCGCCATCAAAATCATGAACGGATAGCCATAAAACCACCAGACCGACGTGTTCCAAACAGATTTGAAATAGAAATCGTTGCTGAAAAACGTCCAGAATCCAGAATCCCAGATGTATCCGCTGCCCGCGACATGAAAGGGCGGATAGGTTCGCCCGAGATAAATGGCCCAGCTGTAGTAGGCGCCGATGACGAACAGGCTGACCAGTCCGCTTATGAATACTTTGGCCGCATGCTTTCGCCGATTTTGCAAAAGCCAGCAAACCATCAGATAGAATATGACGCCTCCAGCAGCCAAACCCGGTGGTTTTGCAAGCACACCGAGGGAAAAGCTGGCTGTGGCGAAAGGGAGCAGCCACGCGCTGCCTCCCGTCCAGTATTTCGTGAAAAGCCAGACGCCCAAGGTTACCAGAGCCAGCATCGAGGGGTCGGGAAGAAACGAGCTGTCGATCATGATCGCCGCCGGCATCAGCGCATAGGCAAGTGCCGCGGCGTGGGCGTGCGTCTCGCCCCAGCATAGCGCCGTTAATCTGTGCAGTGAAAACACCGTCACCAAGCCGAAAAGGGCCGCAATCATGCGGCCGAACCAGTCGTGCCAGCCAAAGAGTTGGTAGAGTATGGCGGTCAGATAGCTGACGATCTGGAACTCGCGGCCCTGATAGCTTGGCCCGGGCCCGGTCCAGCTGACCTCGGGGAAGAAGATGTTCCAGCTGCGCTGCTGGAAATTGTCGGCCATCATCGCGGTACTTGTTTCGCGCCAGCTGAAGGCATCGACCAGCGGCAAGGTTATGTTGTGGAACCTGAACAGGATCGCAATGAACAGTATCCCCAGCAAGATCGCCATGTTGGGGCTCACGGTGTTGCGAGCAGTCGTTTCCCGGACGGTCGACTGCTGCCGGTATTGCTGACCTTCGGCCTGGTTCAATTCCGGGTCGCCCGCCATTTGAAACCGCGTCCTCCCTGACGTCTGCGGATGTTGCTTTTGAGTGCGATTGTCAGAGTTGGCAGAGCATATGACACATTTCTTAATTTTGACGACAGCGGGATGCGCACATCTGGAACGGTTGTTGTCCGTCCGCTCGCAAAGGTTGACATCACCGTTCTCGCGACTGTTAAATAGTTCATACGGCTGTCAGAGCGATGATAGTGCTACCTTGGGCAAAACGGGCATGCGAACGCCAATTGTACTGACAGCTCTGACCGGATTGCCACCGCATGGTGTCGACGGTCGACGCAAACATTGTCGGTTCGCAACTTGTATGCAACTCATGTTTCTCCTGGCCCTCTGCGGCCAGACGGCGCTTTCGGGAACGGCGCATGCGGCTGCCGCCAAAGACGGCAGACCAGCGGGAACGGTCATCGCACCGGCTCCAACTGCCTACGAGCTGCAGCTTCTTTATGCCGACCGCACATGGATATGGAAAAACGGCGCGGCCTTTTTCGCGCAGGACAATCGACGTCTCCAGGCCTGGACGTCCGGGCAGGACACCACGTCTGTCGCGGAGGGTAGATGGCTGGTGACCAAGGATGGCAAGATGTGCATGGAGCTCGCCTGGCGATCGAAAGGTTACACCGGCGAGCAGCACCGCACCTGCTACAGCCACCGCATTCAGGGCCTGAATATCGAGCAACGCAAGGATCCGGACGGGGAATGGTACGGTTTCAAGCGATCTCCCGAGGATCCTTCCGACGAATACAAGAAATTCGAAGCAGGCGACACCAAGGGCGCGCAGTTCGAAGTGACCCGCAAGCTGGTCGATGCCAAAAAGTAGGCCGCGCTTCCGGCCGCGCTGAGATGGCCGGGCTGTTCTTCCCGTGCGCCTGTCGTGGAACCCGCGAATCGCTTATGGTTGAGTGGCTCGGCAGGCGCTCGGCGCGCCGAGCGCATTTAGTCGCATTCAACTGCATCGCCTGGACGACAAGACGATGGCCTGCCATACGGTTTTGATGAAATTTAATAATTAGTGATATCTAATATAACGTGTGATGTGCGAGTGGTCACTCATGCGGCGTGGAAGCGGCCCAAGTATAGTATGTCGCAATGCGCCCCTGGCTTATACTTGATAGCAAGGGACAGAGGATGAGAAATTCCGCGAGCGTATTTCGCTCAAGCAAGAATGTCGTATCTATTGCCGCGGCTGTGGCGCTGAGCTCTATGGTTGCAGGTTGTCAAGGTATGGACGCAACTGAAACCGGTTCGGTCCTTATCAGGCCCATCGTCCACCCGGTCCGCAGTCAGCCCTCGGTCCAGCCCGTGCAGGCCAGATTTCTCGTGCGCTCGCTCCGGGCCGACCTTCCGATCCAGATGACAAGCACAATAGGGACCGAAAGTGCCTACGCCTTTGCACCGCCGCAACGGATCAAAGCCAGCACGCCGGCGCCGGTGAACATCTCGTTCAATCCGGGCGATGGCAGCACGTTCTCGGGCGGCTCGCCTTATATCTGCAGCCCTAGCGGATTTGGCCAGCGCGCGAACTGTCACCCCCGCTATCTCTGACCCGTCGGGCGACGACCGGCGCTGCCGCCCTCACTGGCGGCAGTTTCATGGGCCTGGTCTTCAGTCCGAAAAAGGGAGCGGCCGTCCTGACAATCGTATCGATGTCTGAAAGCTCCGGCACAAAGCCAAGATGTTCGCGTGCGCTTCCCGGGTCGGCGTAGAGCTCCGCCGGATCTCCGGCGCGTCGGCTCCTGAACACTGCCGGAACCGGCCTCGACGTGATTCGGCCGACCGCCTTGACAATCTCCTTGATGGAGACGCCCCGCCCTGTGCCGAGATTGACCGCAAGGCTTCGCCCGCCACCCTCGATATGCATGAGCGCTTTCAGGTGGGCGCGGGCCAGATCGGTGACGTGGATATAATCCCTTACGCAAGTGCCGTCCGACGTGTCGTAGTCGGTGCCGAAAACCTCGATCGCGTCGATGATGCCCGATGCGGCCATGAGCACTCTGGGAACCAGATGGGTTTCCGGCGAATGCCACTCACCGAGCTCGCCATCGGGATCGGCGCCACAAGCGTTGAAATAGCGCAGGATCGCAAATTTCATTCCGTACGCGGACGCATAGTCGCCGATGATCTGTTCACCCATCAGCTTGGTGCGCCCATAGGGGCTGATCGGATTTTGCGAGGAGGTCTCGCGAACCGGCAACGCCTCCGGCACGCCGTAGGTCGCACAGCTGCTGGAGAAGATGATGTTTTCGATCGAACTCGCGCGTGCGGCATCGAGCACCGCGATGGTGCCTGTCACATTGGTCGAATAATATTCGGCCGGCTCGCGAACGGACTCTCCGACATAGGCCAGCGCAGCAAAATGGATCACGGCCGTCGGCCGGTGCGTTTCCATCGCCCGCCGCAGTGCATCCCGATCCCGGATATCGCCGACGACAAGCGGCCCCCAGGCGACGGATCTCTCATTGCCGCGGCTCAGATTGTCGAAAACCACCGGCATGTAGCCGGCGGCGGCCAACTGCTTGCAGGTGTGGCTGCCGATGAAGCCGGCTCCACCCGTCACCAGGACCGCCGGCCGGCTCATGAAGCAGCAGCTCCTCTGGCGATGTGACTTCCGTAGAGCAGGGTATCAAAATACTCGACGGTACGCGCGAGCCCCTGGCTCAAGCTGATTTTCGGCTCCCAGCCGAGATTGGCCCTGGCAAAGGAGATGTCCGGCTTGCGTTGCCTGGGATCGTCGACGGGCAGCGGCCGATGCACGATCTTCGATCGGGCGTTGGTGTAATCGACGACCAGCGTCGCCAGTTCCATGATGGTGAATTCGGCCTGT
>NZ_RZPL01000170.1:0-8979 GCF_004022805.1 Mesorhizobium sp. M7A.F.Ca.CA.002.04.1.1
CGTCGGTGGCCTGGTGCTGACGCTGATGACGCTGCCGACGATCATCATCGCGACGCGCGCCGCGCTTGCCGCGGTGCCGCCGTCGATCCGCTCGGCAGCTCTCGGCCTTGGCGCCTCCAAGATGCAGATGGTGTTCCAGCACATCCTGCCGCTTGCCGCGCCCGGCATCCTCACCGGCACCATCATCGGTCTTGCGCGCGCGCTCGGCGAAACCGCGCCGCTGCTGTTGATCGGCATGGTCGCCTTCGTCGCCGATCCACCGACGACGCCTTTCGATCCGGCCACCGCGCTGCCGGTGCAGATCTATATGTGGGCGAACGAGGCCGAACGCGCCTTCGTCGAGCGTATGTCCGGCGCCATCATCATCCTGCTCGTCTTCCTCATGGCCATGAACATCACCGCGATCGTGCTTCGGCGTCGGTTCGAGCGGCGCTGGTAGAAAAAAGGCATTTTGGTATGAACATCATGACCGAACAGTCCCTTGAAAACGCAGTGGGCGACAAGATGAAGTCGAACGAAGTGATAAAAATGCGCGGCGACAAGGTCGGCGTGTTCTACGGCGAGAAGCAGGCGCTGTTCGACGTCGATCTCGACGTCCGCCTGAACCAGGTGACGGCGCTGATCGGCCCCTCCGGCTGCGGCAAGTCCACCTTCCTGCGCTGCCTCAACCGCATGAACGACACCATCGATTCAGCACGGGTAACCGGCAAGATCACGCTCGACGAAGAGGACATCTACGACAAGAACATCGATGTCGTCGAACTCAGGGCGCGCGTCGGCATGGTGTTCCAGAAACCCAATCCGTTCCCAAAGTCGATCTACGAGAACGTCGCCTATGGTCCGCGCATCCACGGATTGGCCAAGCGCAAGGCCGACATGGATCAGATCGTCGAGTCCAGCCTGAAGAAGGCGGCGATCTGGAACGAGGTCAAGGACCGTTTGCAGGAACCTGGCACGGGTCTTTCCGGTGGCCAGCAGCAGCGCCTGTGCATTGCACGCGCCATCGCCGTGTCGCCCGAGGTGATCCTGATGGACGAACCGTGTTCGGCGCTCGACCCGATCGCCACCGCTCGCGTCGAGGAACTGATCGACGAACTGCGTCAGAACTATACGATCGTCATCGTCACCCATTCGATGCAGCAGGCAGCGCGCGTGTCGCAGCGCACCGCGATGTTCCATCTTGGCTATCTGGTCGAGGAGGGCGCCACCGACAAGATGTTCACCACCCCCGACGACAAACGCACCCAGGACTACATCACCGGCCGGTTCGGCTGATCTCTGGCATATGAGGGACGAAGATCATGGGTGAACATACCGTTGCATCTTTCGATGAGGATCTGGAGCAGATCAGCCAGCTGATCCGCGACATGGGCGATCTCGCCCGCTCGATGGTCGGTGGCTCGACCAGGGCTTTGCTCAATTCGGACAATGCGCTGGCGCAGCGGGTGGTTTCCGACGACGCCATCATGGATGCACGCCAGCGCGAGCTGGACGATCGTGCCATCACGCTGATCGCCAAGCGCCAGCCAATGGCCAACGATCTGCGTGCGGTGGTCGGTTCGATCCGCATGGCCGGCGACCTCGAGCGCATCGGCGACCTTGCCAAGAACATCGCCAAGCGCGTCGGCACTGTCGGGCTGAGCGTCACGCCGCACGACCTTTCGCATTCGATCGACGCAATGGCGCAGCTGGTGCTGATCCAGGTGCAGGGGGTCGTCGACGAGTATGCCGCCGCTGACGCGGCAGCGCTTGCCACGCTCAGAAACAATGATGAACGCATCGACGTCAAATACACATCGGTGTTCCGCGAACTTCTGACCTACATGATGGAAGATCCGCGCAACATCACGGCGTGCACGCACCTGTTGTTTTGCGCCAAGAACCTCGAGCGGATCGGCGACCACGTGACCAACATCGCCGAAAATGCCTATTATGTTTTGACCGGCACGCAGTTGCCAGCCAACCGTCCGAAGCAGGACGAGACGGCAATGTCCGCGCCAGCGGCATGACAGGGGTGACCAGCCGATGATCGCGCCACGCATCATGGTGGTGGAGGATGAGGAGCCGCTAGGCGTGCTGCTCCGCTACAATCTCGAATCCGAAGGTTACCAGGTCGAGGTGGTGACGCGCGGCGACGAGGCCGAAATCCGGCTGCAGGAGAACGTTCCAGACCTTCTGGTGCTCGACTGGATGGTGCCTGCGGTTTCCGGTATCGAACTCTGCCGCCGGCTAAGGATGCGTCCCGAGACCGAGCGGCTGCCGATCATCATGCTGACCGCGCGAGGCGAGGAAAGCGACCGCGTGCGCGGCCTCTCGACCGGTGCCGACGACTATCTGGTCAAGCCTTTCTCGACGCCGGAGTTCATGGCCAGGGTCAAGGCGCTGCTGCGCCGGGCCAAGCCGGAAGTGCTGTCCAGCGTGCTCAAGGTCGGCGATATCGTGCTCGATCGCGAATCGCACCGTGTCTATCGCAAGAAGAGCGAAATCCGGCTCGGGCCGACGGAATTCCGCCTGCTTGAATTCATGATGCGCCATCCAGGCCGCGTGTTCTCGCGCAGCCAACTGCTCGACAATGTCTGGGGCGAGACGATCTACATCGACGAACGCACGGTCGATGTGCATGTCGGCCGGCTGCGCAAGGCGGTCAACAACGGCCGTATGCCCGATGTCATCCGCACCATCCGTGGGGCGGGTTACGCCATTCGCGAGGACTGAACTCCCTCGTTTGAACTCACGCCACGTTCTTGCCGCCGAGACCGGATCTCGCCTGCACGCCCGGCGCAAAAATCTCCTGATCGACGAAGATTAGCGCCCGCATGGCGCAGCCTTCGCGGATCAGCGGCAGTTCGTTCGGCTCGGTGTCGAAGGAAATCGACTTGGAATGCTGGCCGCCGGCGGTCTGGGCAATCGCTTGCCGCAATGCCGGCTCGATCAGGTCGAAGGCGGCGGCGCTGACGCCGACCATGGCGACCGGCGCCGGATCGATCAGCGCGAACAGGCTGCCGAGGCCGTAGCCGAGCGCTTCGCCGGCCTTGCGATAGGCTTCCCGTTCGGGTCCGTCCCTTTCGCGGGCGGCGGCAGCCAGGGCGCGCATGTCGGCATCGCTGACATCGGCGACGGGTTCTGCATCCTCGCCCATCTGCCGCGCGTTGCGCCAGATGGCATAATTGCCGGCATAGGCTTCGACGCAGCCGCGCCGTCCGCAGCGACACAGCGCCCCGTTCGGCCGATGAATCATGTGGCCGAATTCGCCGCCCGAGGAATGGGTGCCGGTGAACAATTCGCCCTTCAGCACCAGCCCCATGCCGATGCCGTGCGACAAAAGGATAGCGATGAAATCGTCGCGGTAACGATCGGGGTCGCGCCAGCGCAGCGCCACCGCCATCATGTTGCAATCGTTCTCCATAATGGCTGGGATGCCGAACTCGTCTTCGAATATGTCGGCGAAGGCGATGTCGGTGTGCGGCGTGATCGGCGACCACAGCATGGCGCGGGCACGGGTGTCGGTGATGCCCTGGACGGCCAGCGCGATACGGGCGATGCTGCGCACGTCCAGGTCGGGATCTTCCAGGCGGCGCCGCACGATTGCCGTGCACTCACCGATCAGCGAGTCGCGCGACATCGTCAGCGTGTCGAGCCGGCGCTGTTCCTCGGATATTACCTGGCCGGCATAGTCGATGACGGCGACCGAGAGGAAGTTCAGCGACAGCACCACGGTCATTACCGCGGCCGCTTCCGGATTGAGGCTGAGGCCGACCTGCGGACGGCCGCGTTTGAGCGAGCCGGCCTCGCTCGGCTTGCTTTCGGTCAGGATACCTTCGACGATCAGGTCGGATGAGATCGCCGAGATCGTCGAATGGCTGAGGCTTGTGGTTGCGGCGATCTCGGTGCGCGACGGCTGTCCGGCGCGGCGCACCGCCGCGATCACCATCGCGCGGTTGCGGCGGCGCAAATCGTCGTGGCGGATTCCGACCGACATGCTCTTTCATATCCTCCCGGTCGCCGCGGTTCTTCCTGCCCTGGAACGCTGTCGGTGACGCGGTCAAATACTGGCAGAAGCCGCGCGCCGTGTCATTTATTTATTCCGAGGCCCGAAAAAAATTCGAAACGACATCAAAATCCATCAGAATCGATGTTGACAGCGTTCGGGCGTTGGCCCAGTATTTTTTCGAGGCTCGAAAAAATAGGGCCTTTGTGCCGGCCTTCGGGCCAGTTTGGTCGCGCCATACGCGGCGCAGGGAGGATAATATGAAAAGATTCACAGCCGCCATCCTGGCGGGTGCCGCCATGTCGCTGACGCTCGCGTCTGTCGCGCAGGCGAAGGACAAAGTCGTCGGCGTTTCGTGGTCCAACTTCCAGGAGGAACGCTGGAAGACCGACGAGGCCGCCATGAAGACGGCGATCGAGGCCGCCGGCGACAAGTACATCTCCGCCGATGCGCAGTCCAATCCCGGCAAGCAGCTTACGGACGTCGAAAGCCTGATCTCGCAGGGCGCCAATTCCCTGATCATCCTGGCGCAGGATGCTTCGGCCATCGGCCCGGCCGTGCAGAAAGCCCTGGACGAAGGCATTCCGGTCGTCGGCTATGACCGGTTGATCGAGAACAAGGATGTTTTCTATCTGACCTTCGACAACAAGGAAGTCGGCCGCATGCAGGCCCGCGAAGTGTTCAAGGTCAAGCCGGAAGGCAACTACGTCTTCATCAAGGGCTCCGGTGCCGATCCCAATGCCGACTTCCTGTTCTCGGGCTCGATGGAAGTGCTCAAGGAAGCCATTGACAGCGGCAAGATCAAGAATGTCGGCGAAGCCTACACGGATGGCTGGCTGCCCGCCAACGCCCAGAAGAACATGGAACAGTTCCTGACCGCCAACGACAACAAGGTCGACGCGGTGGTCGCGGCCAATGACGGCACTGCCGGTGGCGTCGTCGCGGCGCTGACGGCTCAAGGCTTGGCCGGCACCGTGCCGGTCTCGGGGCAGGACGGCGACCACGCCGCGCTGAACCGCATCGCCCTGGGCACGCAAACCGTGTCGGTGTGGAAGGACGCGCGCGAGCTCGGCAAGAATGCCGCCGAGATCGCCTCGCAACTGGCCGACGGCAAGAAGACGAGCGACATCGCCGGCGCCAAGGACTTCACGACGCCGGGCGGCAACACCGTCAAGTCGCTGTTCCTGACTCCGGTTGCCATCACCAAGGACAATCTCAACGTCGTCATCGACGCTGGCTGGATCAAGAAGGACGAAGTCTGCGCGGGTGTCGCTGCCGGCACCGTCGCGGCCTGTAACTGATCCGGACCACTTCGAAATATCTGAACGCCGCGGCCCAAAAGCCGCGGCGTTTTCTCAAAGAATTGTGTTTCCGCATCATGCGGATAGCTTCTAGGCTGGGCTCCGGCATGCGCGTCAGACGGCCAGCCGGTGGGAGGAAATCATGACCGACACGACGTCCAACCCGCAGGCCGATACGGCGCGCGCGTCGGAACTCGGCGCCGTCGCCCGGTTCCTGAAGGCGACCGAGATCGACACCCGGATGCTCGGCATGATCGGCGCGCTGCTGGTCATCTGGATTGGGCTGCATGTCATTTCCAGCCTGCGCCTCGGCGTCAACCCGCTCGATTTCGACAGCCGCACCTTTCTCACGCCGCGCAATCTGTGGAACCTGTCGGTGCAGACATCCGCGGTCGCCATCATGGCCTGCGGCATGGTGCTGGTCATCGTCATGCGCAACATCGACCTGTCGGTCGGTTCCGCCGAGGGCCTGATCGGCATGGTGATGGGATTTGCCCAGGTGCATTTCCTGGTGCGTTTTGTCGGGCTCGAACTCGGCAATCCGTGGATCTGGGCCCTGGCGCTGGTCATCGGCCTGGCGCTCGGCCTGTTGATCGGCGCCTTTCAAGGCTTCGTCATCGCCTATCTCGAAGTGCCCGCCTTTATCGTGACGCTGGGCGGCCTGCTGGTCTGGCGCGGTGCTGCCTGGTGGGTCACATCAGGCCAGACCGTGGCGCCGCTTAACGCCACCTTTCAGCTGATGGGCGGCGGGCCGGCGGGATCGATCGGCGCAACCTGGAGCTGGGTTGTCGGGATCGTCGCCTGCCTCGCCGTGGTGTTTGGGCTGTTCAACGGGCGGGTGCAGCGCAAGCGTTTCCGTTTTCCGCTACGTCCGATCTGGGCCGAGGCGCTGCTCGGTGTCGTCACCTGCGGCGCCATCATGGGTGCGGTCTGGCTCGCCAACTCCTACCCCTGGCCGATCGGCATCGTGAACAGATATGCGGCCGCCAACAACATCACCGTTCCCGAAGGCGGCCTGTTCATCGCCCACGGTATCGCCATACCGGTGCTGATGGCGGTCGCCGTCGGGCTGGTCATGACCTTCATCACCAACCGCACCCGTTTCGGCCGCTATGTCTTCGCCATCGGCGGCAATCCCGAGGCGGCCAATCTCGCCGGCATCAACACGCGCTGGATCACCATGAAGGTGTTCATGATCATGGGCGTGCTGGCCACGATTGCCGCGGCGATCTCCTCGGCCCGGCAGAATTCGGCCACCAACGTGCTTGGAACGCTCGACGAGCTGCTCGTCATTGCAGCCGCCGTGATCGGTGGCACGTCGCTAGCCGGCGGGTCGGGAACGATCATCGGCGCCATGCTCGGCGCCCTGCTGATGCAATCGCTGCAGTCCGGCATGGTGCTGCTTGGTGTCGACTCGCCGCTGCAGAGCATCGTCGTCGGCGCCGTACTGGTGATCGCCGTGTGGCTCGACACCGTCTATCGCAAGCGCGTCTAGGAGGGCATGCCATGACTGACAAGACTGCTCCTGCAGCCACCGCGCTGATCGACATGAGGAACATCTCGATCGCGTTTGGCGGCATCCGCGCCGTCGACGACGCCTCGATCGATCTTTTCCCCGGCGAGGTCGTGGCGCTGCTCGGCCATAATGGCGCCGGCAAGTCGACATTGATCAAGATCCTGTCCGGCGCCTACAAGCGCGATTCGGGCCAGATCTTCGTCAACGGCGAGGAGGCATCGATCTCCAACCCGCGCGACGCCAAGAAATACGGCATCGAGACGATCTACCAGACGCTGGCGTTGGCCGACAATGTCGACGCCGCCGCCAATCTGTTCCTCGGCCGCGAGTTGATGACCGCCTGGGGCACGCTCGACGACGTTGCCATGGAGGCCGAGGCGCGCAAGGTGATGGGTCGGCTCAATCCCCGGTTCCAGCGTTTCAAGGAGCCGGTGATCAAGCTGTCGGGCGGCCAGCGGCAATCGGTGGCGATCGCGCGTGCGATCCTGTTCAACGCCCGCATCCTGATCATGGACGAGCCGACGGCCGCACTTGGTCCGCAGGAAACGACGCAGGTCGGCGAACTGGTCAAGCAGCTGAAGTCCGACGGCATCGGCATCTTCCTGATCAGCCACGACATCCACGATGTGTTCGAGCTTGCCGACCGGGTCTGCGTCATGAAGAACGGCCAGGTGGTCGGCACCGCCCGCACCACTGATGTCACCCAGGACGAGGTGCTGGGCATGATCATTCTGGGCAAATGCCCGCCAGGCGCCATTCCCGGACCGGGCGCGCTGAAGATCGCGGCCTGAGATCAAGCCAGATCGCGGTTGCCGGACACGTGATATGCCAGCCGTAGGGATGGCTTGGCCTTGGCATTGTGTTGGCAGGGCGACTTGCGCATAAAGGTCCGACATTGCTCAGGGACCGCACGATCCGTTGAAGAAGCTTTTCCCGATCATCGCCTTTATCGCCGTCGCGCTGATCAGCATGGTGATGGCAGGTTTTGCCTACTTCGCCACGCAGGAAGCCGCGCGCATCAAGTTCGAGGCGACTGCCGACGATGCGCTCAACCGGATCGAGAGCCGCATCGACCTGCATCTGTCGCTGCTGCGCTCGACGCAGGCCCTGTTCGACGCCCGCAATGGCGATATTTCTCGCAATGAGTTCAAGGCCTTCTTCACCGCGCTCGATGTCGACAAGAATTTCGCCGGCTTGCGCGGTATCGGCTTCCTCAGGCTGGCAAAGACGGGCGACGAGGCGACGGTCGAACGCGACATGCTGCACGATTATGGCGTCAGTCATCCAATCTACCCGGACACCACGCAACCCTGGCGCACCCCTATCGTGCTGTTCGAACCGCTGGATCCATCCAATCAAGCCGGCATCGGCTACGACATGTTCAGCGAACCGGTGCGGCGTGCGGCGATCGAAAAGGCGATGTCCGACGACCAGCAGCATGCCAGCGGGCTGGTGCAGCTGGGCCAGGACACGGGCGCCGCGCAGACGTTCACCGGCTTCTTCGTTTTCGTGCGGCTCAATGTCGAAACCGCTCCCGACGTCATCAATGCTTCGAGATCCTCGACATCAGGTTTTCTCTATGCGGCCTTCCGGGCTCGCGATCTGTTCCAGACCGCGCTCAGCCGGTCGCCGCTTTTGCCGGTCAACACCGAAATCTATGATGGCGATGGTGCCGTGAACGGCGACAATCTGTTGTTCCGGTCGGAGACGCCGCCGGCTTCCACTTTCGGGAACAGGCTGCTGGTCACGCGAAAGATCATCGTCGCCGGACAGCCATGGACTGTCCTGTTCCGGCCGACAAGCGCCTTCTCGCAGCCGTCGTCGCGCGCCATTCCGGTGATGCTGGGGCTGTTCGGCCTGCTGTTGGCGGGCGCAATCGCGCTTGTGGCGCGCTATCAGGAGCGGGCCTATGAGGCAGCGTCGCGATTGCACGAAACGACGGAAAAGAGCCTGATCGAAAAAGACCTGATGCTGCAGGAGATGAAGCATCGCATCAAGAATTCGATCACCAGGGTGCTGGCGATCGCGCGTCAGACGGCATCGCGGGCGACCGACGTCAACGAGTTTTCAGCGTCCTTCTCGGCTAGGCTGCAGGCGATGGCGGCCTCCCAGGACATGCTGACGCGCTCACGCTGGCAGAAGGCCGATCTTGGCGATCTCCTGCGCATCGAGCT
>NZ_RZPL01000171.1:0-8920 GCF_004022805.1 Mesorhizobium sp. M7A.F.Ca.CA.002.04.1.1
CATGATGGAGGTCATGAACATAAAGGCGGCGGGCCTGTCGGCTGCGGTCGGTTCGCTGTCGGGCGGCAACCAGCAAAAGGTTCTGCTCGGCCGCTACCTTGCCGCCGATCTCGATCTTCTGCTGGTCGAAGAGCCGACGCGCGGCGTCGACATCGGCGCCAAGTCCGAGATCTACCATCTTCTGCGGGACTTCACCGCGAAGGGCGGCGCGGTGCTGGTGCTGTCGCGCGAGACGATCGAGCTGATCGGGCTCTGCGACCGCATCTACGTCGTCCATCACGACACGATCGTGGCCGAAATGCCGGCAGCGCAGGCGAGCGAACACAAGATTCTCGACGCGGCCCTCATGGGCGGCTCCACGCGCCAGCATTAGGGGCCTGCCATGGTTCGTTCGGTTTTCAACATCCTGAATGGCCGGAACACGCGGCAGGGCCTGTGGGGCCTGCCGCTGCTGGTCGCCTTGCTCATTTCGCTGTGGCTGACCGTCGAGACGACGCAGTTCGCCACGGCCGAAAACCTCTTCAACCTGGTTGCCCAGGCGATGCCGCTGATCATCGCGGCGATCGGACAGCTCGTCGTCGTGCTCATCGGCGGGCTCGACCTGTCGGTCGGCTCGGTCATCAGCTTCACCACCGCGGTGCTGGCGCTCGACCAGCCAGCGATTGTGTTGATCCCGGCGGTCTTCGTGCTGGCGGCAGTCATCGGGCTGATCAACGGTCTGGCGATCACCCGTTTCAACGTCCATCCGATCATCGCGACGCTGTCGACGCAGTACATCGTGCTCGGCATCACGCGCATCCTGCGGCCCGTCTCCGGCGGCACGGTGCCGGAGATCGTCATCGATGCCGTCTCGGGCAGTTTCCTCGGCATTCCCTATCCGGTTTTCTGGGGCATCGTCGTGATCCTGGCAGCGTGGAAACTGCTCTACGGATCCCGGTACGGGCTGCATCTGTTTGCGATTGGCGGCGGCATCGCGTCCGGCGCCGAGAGTGCTGCCCGCAATTTCGGCGTCTCCGACCGCCGCAACATCATCCTCGCCTATGTGATCTGTTCCTGTTTCGCAGCCGTTGCCGGTGTCTTCCTCGCCGGGCGCATCGTGTCGGGCGATCCGAATGTCGGGCTGCTTTTCGAACTCGATACCGTCACCGCCGTGGCGCTTGGAGGCACCCAGCTTTCCGGTGGCATAGGCAGCCTGCACGGCACCGTGATCGGCGCGCTGGTCATGGCGCTGCTGGCCAATGGCATGAACCTCGCCAACGTCTCGCCGTTCGTCCAGACCGCGATCAAGGGCGGCATCCTGCTGGCGGTGGTCGGGCTGCAATCCCGCAAGAAGATGGGGCTCTGAAAGATGGCTGCCGTTCTCGCAAATCCGATCGCCCGGCGCCTGCTGCGCATACCGCCGTCCTATTTTGTCTTCCTCGTGCTGCTGGCCACGCTGTGGATCGCACGGCCGAACATGCTCAACCTCAACATCATGGGTATCTTCGTCAGGCAGATCGTCCCGCTCGGCATCCTGGTTCTGGGGCAGCTCGTCGTCATGCGGGTGAAGTCGATCGACCTTTCCGGCGGCGGCATCATCCTGCTCATCAACTATTTCATTTCGTCGGGCACTTTCCCCGGCGCGTCGATGCCTTTCTTCGTCGTGCTGGCGCTCGGTACCGGCCTCGTCATCGGCCTGTTCAACGGCTTCATGATAGGGAGCCGGCGGGTGTCGGCGGTCATCGTCACGCTGGCGGTCAGCATCATCCTGGTCGGGCTGGTGCAGTTCCTGTCGAGCGGCAATCCGCCCGGCGATGTGCCGAAGCTGTTCAACGACCTCTACAACACGAAATTCCTGTCGGTTCCGACGCCGGTGCTGTTCTGGGTCCTGCTGACCGCTTTGGTGTGGCTGCTGCTGTCGCGGACCGTCTTTGGCCGCTACGTCGCCTCGGTCGGGGAGAATGCCGAAGCCGCGCATTTTTCCGGCGTGCCGGTCCAGCGCACGGTGATCCTTGCGCACACGCTCGCCGGCCTGATCGCGGCGATCGCGGCCCTGGTACAGACCGGTTCGATCGCCGTCGGCAGCGTCCGTGTCGGCCTCGACCTGCCGATCCTGGCGGTCGCGGCAACGATCCTCGGCGGCGTCGTCTTCGGTCGCGGCGACGGTGGCGTCTGGGGACCTTTCTTCGGGGCGTTGTGCTTTGCGCTGCTGTTCGTGGTGATGACCGTGCTCGGCATCGACGAGCCCGGCAAGCTCATCGCGCAGGGCGTCATCATCCTGGGTGCCGCGATCTTCTACGGAGTGCGGGTGCGAAACCCCTGACCTGAGACGGCGAAAGCAAGCCGACCGGTGTTCGCCGGGACCGACAAATCCACGCGTTCAGACAATTGCAAACAGATGGAGAAACATGGATGTCACCGCCAAAAAACATCATGTGCTATGGCGACTCGCTGACCTGGGGCTGGGTTCCGGTCAAGGAGGGGTCGCCGACCTACCGCTACCCCTATGACCAGCGCTGGACCGGTGTGATGGCGGCGGCGCTGGGAGGGGGCTACCACATCATCGAGGAAGGCCTGAGCGCGCGCACGACATGTCTCGACGACCCCAACGATCCGCGCCTGAACGGGGCGAACTACCTGCCCTCGGCCATCGCCAGCCATCTGCCGCTGGACCTGGTCATCGTCATGCTCGGCACCAACGACACCAAGTCCTATTTCCGCCGGACGCCTTATGAGATCGCCAATGGAATGGCGAAACTGGTCGGGCAGATCCTGACCAGTGCCGGCGGCATCGGCACCCCTTATCCGGCCCCCAAGGCGCTGGTCATTGCGCCGCCGCCGCTGACCCCGATGCCCGATCCATGGTTCGAGGGCATGTTCGGCGGCGGGCACGAAAAATCCAGGGACCTGGCCAGGCAGTACAAGGCGATGGCGGATTTCATGAAGATCGATTTCCTCAATGCCGGCGATTACCTCACCACGGACGGTGTCGACGGAATTCATTTCACCGCCGCAAACAACGCCGATCTGGGACGCGCCGTCGCCGACAAGGTCAAGTCGATCCTCGAGCCGGGCCAGGTCAGCACCGCCGCTTGAAGCCGCCACGCCCGTCGGCTTGCGGCACACAGGCCCACGGCGCAGGTGTGTCGCAGGTTCCTCCGGCGATGCACATCGATGCGGGGCCGAACGATGCGTTTGGCCCCGCATTGATATGGCGCCCGGCGCCGGCAGATGTGCGTCGATCTAGGGGCTTGGCCTCGGAACATCATCGGCCGATGCTTTGGTTTGACGATCGAAGACGACCGCCAGGCCGTTCTTGACGGCAAGTGAGGCGACCATGTCGTCGAGCTCGCGATCGGGAATGGCGGGTTTGAGGACCTGCCGGATGGCCCGATAGGCCTGCTCGGTCGACACATAGTCATAGCGCTTTTTACGCGCTTCCACATATTGCTCGATGAGAATGCCCAATCGGCGGGCGGCTATGTCATCTGGCTGCTGCAAGGGAGCCTCCTCAAGCGTCGATCGTTTGCAGACCCCCCGGATGTAAAAACCCACGCTGCGAAAGTTAAGGCCTGCGGCTGGTCCGAAGCCAAATAAATACGCTGTGGTCATCGACGATCCGCACGGCAGCCAAGCCAAGCGTCGGTCAAGGCCTTGGGCGAAATAGGGCGGCAGCGATCGGCTCCCAAGCGCGGAGCGATCCGCCCAGACGTGCATTCACAACAGCGTCGACAGAGCGGCCATGAAGTGGTCGTTTTCCGAAGTCGAGCCGATGCTGACACGCACATAGGTGTCAAAGCCCTGCTGCTTCCACGGTTTGACGATGACCCCTTGCCGCAGCAGGCCTTCGACGAAGACGGAGGCATCTTGCCGGCAGTTGAAGAACAGGAAATTGCCTCTGGAGGCGGCGACGTCGAGGCCCTTGCTCGCCAGGAAAGTCTCGACGCGTTTTCTCTCCGCCCTGGCCAGAGCTACGACCCTGGCGAGGTGTTCGTCATCGGCCAGCGCCGCGAATGCTGCGGCCTGGGCCATGCCGTTGGCGTTGAAAGGCGTGCGGACGCGGTCGAGCAGCGTGCGCAGCTCCGGGTCGCCGACGATGCCGAAGCCGATCCGCAATCCGGCCAGGCCGAACGCCTTGGAAAAGGTCCGAAGCACGATCCACGGCCGGTCGAGCTTTCCCAGATAGGGCAGGGATGACGCATAGTCGTCGCCCTTGGCATATTCGGCATAGGCTTCGTCGATGACGATCAGCGTCTCGTCGCTCGTCGCATCCAGAACCCTCGACAGATTGCCGCCGGAGAGCCAGCTGCCGACCGGGTTCATCGGGTTCGAGAACAGCAGCATGCGCGGCCGTTCGCGCACCGCCTCGACCAGCGCATCGACATTGATGGTCAGATCGTCGTTGACGACAACGCGATTGACGGTAGCGCCCATCAACGTGGTGTAGTCCTCATGCAGCGGAAACGACGGATAGAGCGTGACGACGGCGTCGCCCGGCCGCAACACGGCGCGGCTGATGACGGAGAGAAGATCTTCGGAACCGTTGCCGAGGATAATCTGGTCCTCGGCGACGGCATATTTGTCGCCGATCGCCTGGCGCAGCTTGCGCCCGGCAGGATCCGGATAGAGGCGGAACATCTCGGAGCCGGCATGCATCGTGGCGGCGAGGGTCGGGCTGGGCCCGAGCGGGTTTTCGTTCGAGCCCAGTTTGGCGATTCTGGCCGGTGCGTATCGTTTCCGTACCTCGTCAATGGTCAGTCCGGAATTGTAGGGCGACAGGCGGTTGACTTCGGTGCGGACCATATCCGAGGCTTTCGACACGGGCTGGCTCCTCTGCGGTGGATTTCGTCATCCGTACCGCAGCTGAAATGCTTTGTATATGCTTGTATATGTAACTTGACCTGATAGTCTCTACGCCGAAGCGGAAACCGACACCGACCAGGAGGATCACATGCGCAACGCTTCTCTCTTCGATCTCTCCGGCAGGAAGGCGCTTGTCACCGGCGCCAGCCGTGGCATCGGGCGCAGCATCGCCGAAGCGCTGAGTGCTGCCGGCGCCGACGTCGCGGTCACGGCGCGCAGCCTGGCCGCGCTGGAGCACACGACGGTCGCCATCCGCGCGGCCGGTGGGGTGGCGCATGCCATCGCTCTCGACGTCACCGATGTCGGCCGCTGCCGCGCAGCCACCAACGAGGCTGCCAGCCTGCTTGGTGGTCTCGACATTCTCGTCAACAATGCCGGGATGGAGGAGGTGCGGCCCTCGCTCGATGTCGACGAGGCGCTGTGGGACAGGATCGTCGACACGAATCTGAAGGGAGCGTTCTTCTGCGCCCAGGCCGCCGCGCGGCAGATGCGCGACGCCGGCCGTCCCGGCACCATCATCAACCTGTGCTCGCTGACGTCGGAAGTCGGAATCCCAACCGCGGTGCCGTATGGCTCGTCGAAGTCCGGCCTGCTCGGCATGACGCGGGCGCTTGCGGCCGAGTGGGCGGAGCTTGGCATAAGGGTCAACGCCATCGCGCCGGGCTATTTCAGGACGGCGATGACGGACGTTTTTTACAACAACGAGGCATGGCAGCACTCCATGCTGGCCAAGATCCCGCAGCGGCGTTTCGGTGATCTCTCCGACCTGCATGGCATCGCCGTGTTCCTCGCTTCGGATGCGGCGGCCTACATAACCGGCCAGTCCATTCCGGTCGATGGCGGCTTTCTCGCCTCGATCTGATGAGGCAGGTTTATCTCGGTAGTTTCGACGGGAAGGAAGATGGAAAAATCGCTGGCGACCGTCACATAGACATGTATATACTTTTGGCCGAGTGAAGCCTCTCGACGGCTTTGATCCTTGTTCAGGGTCGACCTGTCGGCCCGCAGCATATGGCCGGCCTGCGCCAGCCGTGATTGCGTTCCAAGAGTTCCAGGAGAACGAGCAGCCATGTCCGACATCAGCTTCCACGATTTGTCATCCATCGATGCCGACCAGCGCGCCAGTCTGCTGAAGCGCGCCGAGGCCGATCTGACGGTCTTCGTCGAGAAGGTCCGGCCGATCATCCAGGCCGTCAAGGACGAAGGCGACGCCGCCTTGATCCGCTTCGCCAGGGAACTCGACAAGGCCAATGTCGCCGAGGGCGAGCTGCAGGTGTCGGAAGCCGAGTTCGACGCGGCGTTCGACAAGGTGGAAAAGGACGTCGTCGAGAGCATCCAGTTCGGCATCGACAACATCAGGCATTTCCATGAGGAGCAGAAGCCGGAAACGATGTGGCTCAAGGAAGTCCGGCCGGGCGCCTATGCCGGCGACCGGTACACGCCGATCGCTTCCGTTGCGCTCTACGTGCCGCGCGGCAAGGGTGCTTTCCCATCGGTGACGATGATGACGTCGGTGCCGGCGGTGATTGCCGGCGTGCCGCAAATCGCCATCGTGACGCCGCCGACATCGGATGGTTCGGTGGACGCGGCAACGTTGGTCGCCGCACGCCTCGCCGGCGTCGGAACCGTCTACAAATGCGGCGGCGCTCAGGCAGTTGCCGCCGTCGCCTACGGCACGGAGACGGTGAAGCCCGCGCTCAAGATCGTCGGCCCCGGCAGCCCCTGGGTGGTGGCGGCCAAGAGCGTGCTGTCTTCGGTCATCAACACAGGCCTTCCGGCCGGGCCGTCCGAAGCGATCATCTTTGCCGATGACAGCGTCGACGGCGGGCTTGCCGCGCTCGACCTGTTGATCGAAGCCGAGCACGGGCCGGATTCCTCGGCCTATCTGGTGACGCACAGCCGCAAGGTCGCCGAAGCCGCATTGGCTGCAATCCCGGAGCATTGGTCGCGGATGACCGAGCAGCGTGTCGAGTTTTCACGCGCGGTGCTGACCGGCAAGCGCGGTGGCATCGTGCTGACCGCGTCGCTGGAAGACAGCTACCGCTTCATCAACGACTATGCGCCCGAACATCTCGAGATCCTGTCGAAGGAGCCGTTCGCGCATCTCGGGCGCATCACGGAGGCGGCTGAAATCCTGATGGGGCCGCACACGCCGGTGACGCTGGCCAATTTCGTGCTTGGACCCAATGCGGTGCTGCCGACCAGCCGTTGGGCGCGGACCTACGGGCCGCTTTCGGTGACGGATTTCGTCAAGCGCTCGTCGGTCGGCTATGTCACCTCGGTGGCCTATCCGGAACTCGCTCTGCACGCCCGCAGGCTCGCCCGCTACGAGGGCTTCAGCTCGCATGAGAACGCGGTCTCGGAGATCCGCGACCGCTATCTTGCCGGCTGAGCGGAACCGATCGAGATGAAGGCGGCACGACTTTACGGGCCCGGCGATCTGCGCGTCGAGGACATCGCGACGCCGGGCGCGCCGGATGCAGGCTGGGTGAAGCTCAGGGTCGATGCCGCCGGCATCTGCGGTTCGGACCTGCATAATTTCCGCACGGGACAGTGGATAAGCCGGTCGCCTTCGACGGCCGGCCATGAACTCACCGGCACGGTGACCGCCACCGGCGCGGGCGTCGACGCCTTCGCTATCGGTGACAGGGTTGTCGCCGATTCCCGCTTCTGGTGCGGAGACTGCGCGCAATGCCAAGCCGGCAGGCGTCATCTCTGCGCGTCACTGGGCTTCGTCGGAGAAATCTGCGACGGCGGATTTGCCGAACAGGCCGTGCTGCCCGCACGGCTTTTGCATATCATCGATGCCGGGCTCGACGAGCGGGTCGCGGCAATGGCCGAGCCGCTGGCGGTGGCGCTGCACGCGGTGCGGCGCCTGCCGAAAACGACAGGCTTCGTGCTGGTCGTCGGCTGCGGGCCGATCGGCGGTCTTGCCGCCCTGCTGTTGTCGCGGACCTTCGCCGGCACCGTGCTGATCGCCGACCGCAACCAGAGCCGCTGCGCCCGGGTGGCGCGGGTGACGGGTGCCCGGATCGTCGATCTGAGCCGGGACGCCGTTGCCGCCGCAACTGCCAATGCCCCGCTGCTCGCGGCCATCGAGGCGACCGGCAGCGTCGCGGCGCTCAATCAGCTGCTCGGCGTTCTCGATCCCGGCGGTACGATCGCCATGGTCGGCATCTTCCACGGCCGCCTCGACATTGATCCCAATACGCTGGTCGAACGCGAAATCGGGTTGCTGGGATGCCATGCCTTTGCCGACGAACTGCCCGAGGCCGTGCGGATGCTGGGTGAATTGAGCGAACCGCTGCTGGCGCTGATCGACCAGGAGATCGGCCTGGATGACATTCCGGCTGCCTATGAGCGGCTGTTGGCGGGGCGCAGCGACGGCTTGAAAACAATCATCCGCATGCGGCAACCTGTCGAGTCGTGATTTCCGATGAATCGCCGGAAAGGACTTTTGAAATGATCACTTTGCCCGACACCGCCAGCCCTCTTTACGAGAAGGTGAAGGACTACATCCTGGCAAACATCGGAACGGGCCGGTGGGGCAAAGATCGCAAGCTGCCGTCCGAGAATGAGTTGGTCGCTTCACTCGGCGTCTCGCGGATGACGGTTCACCGGGCGCTCAGAGAATTGACCTCGGCCGGGTTTCTGATCCGCCTGCAAGGTGTGGGAACCTTCATCGCGCCACCGCGGCCACAGTCGACGCTGATCGAGATCAACAACATCGCAGCCGAGATCGTCGAGCGCGGCAACAGACATCGTTCCGAAGTCCTCGTCCTCGAAACCATCATGCCGACAAAAGAGCTGGCGCTGTCGTTCGAATTTCCAAAGCGCGTCTCGATCTATCATTCCGTCGTCGTCAATTTCGAGAACGATCTGCCGGTGCAACTCGAAGAGCGCTTCGTCAATCCGAGCCTTATCCCCGACTATGACAAGCAGGATTTTTCGAAGACGGCGACCTATGACTACCTCATGCAGAAAACCCCGGTGACCGAGGTCGAGCATATCATTTCCGCCATCCCGGCGGATGCCGAGACGGCGCGGCATCTGGGCATCGATGTCGGCGCCTGCTGCC
>NZ_RZPL01000172.1:0-8907 GCF_004022805.1 Mesorhizobium sp. M7A.F.Ca.CA.002.04.1.1
CTTCTCCGGCAGACGGAGAACATCGAGCAGATTCAGATAGTGTAAAACCATGTCGGACATCGTAGCGACATGCGGCGCCGGGCCAGAAAAGCCGAAGCCCGGATGGCTCGGGCAGAGCACGCGGAAACGGTCCGCGAGGCCCTCGGCAAAGTCGAAGCCTTCAAGCGTCGAGGCGCCGTGCAGGAACAGCACGGGCTTGCCTCTACCGATGGCCATCACCACCGTTTTCGTGCCATCGATATCGTATTCGAGCGTTTCGAATTGAACGGCCATTTTTCACTCTCCTCAAACAAGGTCCGGCTGGATCAGCACTTTGCATTGCGTGGTGCGGCGGCGAAGGCTCTCGAATATCTGCGGAACCGGCGAGAGGTCGATCCGGTCGGTGACCAGAGTTTGCGGTGCGAAAGGTCCGCCTCGAAGCGCATCGAGGGCGACGCCGAATTCGTTGCGCTGATGGAAGAAGACCGAAAACAGCAGGTTCACTTCCTTCGTCAGCGCAACGAACGGGTCCCACTGGTCTCCACCAATGCAGAGGCCGACCCCGACCACCGTGCCCTGCAGCCGGACCGCCTCGACCGCCGCGCCGATGAGGCCACGCTTGCCAACGCATTCGAAGACGATGTCGGGCGCTCCGCCGCAGAGATCGGTGAGGTTCTCGCTCAGCTTTTCGCCGGAAAGCGCGAAGCCGGTCGCGCCGAGAGCAAGCGCACGCTCGCGCTGATGGCCGTGGATGTCGGCCACCACGACACGCGATGCCCCCATGCGCCGCGCCCAGAAGGCGACGAGCAGTCCGATCGGCCCGGCACCCAGTATGGCGACCCGATCCCCCGGCTTCATGCCCGAACGGACGATGCAATGCAGGGCGACCGACAGTGGCTCGGCCAACGCACCATCCTCGAGTGCTACATCGTCGGACAGGATGTGACATTGGCGTGCGGCCACGGTCGCGTATTGCGCATAGCCGCCGCCGATCAGCTCCATCTCGTGACAGCGCGCCGGATCGCCGCGCTCGCAGGCCTCGCAGTGTCCGCAACCGCGCATCGGCACGACAGCGACCCGGTCACCGATCCGAAGGCCCTTTGCCTCCGATCCGACCGCGACGATGTCACCGGAGAATTCATGGCCGAGCACAAAGCCTGCCTCGATGCCGAAAGGCACCGGATCCTCGGTGATGTGCAGATCGCTGCCGCAGATGCCGCAAGCGGCGACACGCAAGACGACCTCGTCCGGGGCTGGCGTCGGGTCCGGCACCGTGCCGATCCGCAGTGGGACGCCGACCTTATCGAAGATGGCGGCTTTCATGAAATCCTCCTCGTCAGCGGTTCGGGGTCGACGAGCTTGCGTCGGATCGGGAACCATGGTGCATCCCACCGCTTCGAGATCAGGCCCCAGATGCCCGTCCGGGCGTAGAGCGCCACCAGAAGCGTCATCAGGCCGAGGACGACGAAATAGGTTGCGCCATATTCGCCGAACCAGCGGTCCGCGATGAAGAAGATCAGCGATCCGATCAGAACGCCCTCGATGGACCCGATCCCGCCGACCATGACGATGAAGATCGCGACGTTCGCCCACATCGGATCAAAGGCCGAACCCGGGGTGATGCGCAGCTGCGCCATGAAATAGATCGCGCCCGCGAGGCCGCAGCCGACCGCTGACGCGACATAGATCAGGAAGCGTAGCTTCACGACATTCACGCCCTGGCTGGCAGCCGCAACCGGATTGTCGCGTATGGCGATCAGCGCAAGGCCGAAGCGCGAGCGAAGCAGCCAATAGCTGCCGCCCAGCGTGACGAGCAGCATCCCCGCGCAGAGCAGCGACATAGCGACATTCCGCTCGAAGGCCGAATAGTCCTTCATCACGCGAAGCGACATGCCCGCGCCGGAATTGACGAGCGGCAGGTTCGAGGCGGTCAGCCGGAAGACCTCGGCCACCACCCATGTGCCGATCGAAAAATAGGGGCCATCCAGGCGATGCAGCAGCAGGTAGATCGGCACGGCCAGCGCGGCCGGCACCAGGAGCGACAGGAAGACCGCCACAAACGGATTGATGCCGTAGGTCTGCGCCAGCACGAAAAGCGCATAGCCGGCGGCGCCCATGAAGGCGTGCTGGCCTACGGAGACGAGGCCGGCATAGCCGGCGAGCAGGTTCCACATCTGCGCGACGGCGATATAGCAGCACAGCACCAGAACCGACCGGATCGTGCCGGTCGAAGCCCACCACGGCATGACAGCGACAGCGATCATGGCCAGCACCGCCAGCGTCATCGCGATGCGACCGGACCGGGTCTGGCGCTGGACCACGACCTCGGGCACCTCGGTTGTTGCCACATAGGGAATCGCACTCATGACAATGCCTTTCCGAACAGGCCCTGTGGGCGGGTCGCCAGCACGACCAGGAAGACGATATGTCCGGCAAGCACGCCGAAGCCCGGATCGATGCGGAAGCCGATGGCCTGCGAGATGCCGAGCACCATCGAGCCGACGAAGGCGCCCCATACCGTCCCCATGCCGCCGATGATCACCGCTTCGAACGCGTAGATCAGCTGGGCAGGTCCGTCGGCCGGAGCAACAGTCGACCGCAGCGCCTGGAAGACGGCTGCAAAACCGAGAATGCCGACCGCCGCCGCTGTCGCCATCGCATAGACGGCGCGCGGGTTGATGCCGGTCATCGCCGCCGCCTCGACATCGGCCGACGCGGCGCGGAGCGCGCGACCGAAGCGCGTGCGCTTCAGCGTCAGGTCGAGGCCTCCTGTCAGGCCCGTGGCAACGGCCAGCACGATCAGCGGCAGGAGACCGACATAGATGCCGCCGATCTCGATGGACTGGCTCTCGATCCCATGGCCGGGCAGCGATCGGCTGTTCGCGGACCATATCTGGAGCATCAGGTTCTGCAGCGCGATCGACAGTCCGAAGGTCGCGATCAGCGAGGGCAGCGGATCGCTGCCCACCACGCGGTTCAGCACGGCCTTCTGCAGCACCCAGCCCATCAGCACCGCGAGCGGCACCAGCACGATCAGCACCGGCAGCGGTCCCAGACCCCAAGCCGTGGCGATCGAGATGCCGATCAGCGACAAAAGGATCACCAGATCGCCATGGCTGATGTTGACGATCCGCATGACGCCGAACATCAGCGCCATGCCGAGTGCATACTGGGCATACATGCCGCCCAGCAGGACCCCCTGCACCAAGGCGTCAAACCACTCCATGGCCCGCTCCAAAATAGGCTTTGCCGATCTGCTCGCGCGTGATTTCGGCGGACCTGCCGGTCAGGGTCACGCGGCCCTCCAGCATGCAGTAGAGGCGGTCCGTGGCGGTCCGGGCGAGGCCGACATCCTGCTCGACCACGATCATCGCCGTGCCGGTGGCGCGGATTTCGGGCAAGGCGGCATAGATTTCGCGGATCACCTTGGGCGCGAGACCAAGGCTGATCTCATCGCAGAGCAGCACGCGCGGCTGGCAGAGCAGCGCGCGGCCGATCGCCACCATCTGCTGCTGCCCGCCCGAGAGGCTTTGCACCTGGGTGCGAGCCTTCTCCTTGAGGATCGGGAACAGCTGGTGCAGACGCGGCAGCGTCCATCCGCCCTTGGCGCCCATGCGCGCGGCCTGGTCGATGGCGACGCGCAGATTGTCCTCGACCGACATGCCGGTGAAGAGGCGGCGGCCCTCCGGCACGATGGCGACGCCCTTCTGCACCATGCGGTCGGTGGCGGTGCCGCCGACCGGCTCACCGTGCAGCAGCACCATCTCGCGCCCGACCGGAAGCAGGCCCATGATCGAACGCAGGAGGGTGGATTTTCCGGCCCCGTTGGCGCCGATCAAGGCCACGGCCTCACCCTGGTGCAGCTCGATGTCGACGCCGTAGAGCGCCTGGAAGTCGCCATAGCGGGCCAACAGCCCGTGGGTGGAAAGAACGGCCGTCATCCCTCGATCCCCATGTAGACGCGCTGGACCTCAGGCAGCGCGATCACGTCGGCGGGCACGCCTTCCGCGATCTTCTCGCCGAAATTCAGAACCAAGAGCCGGTCGGCTACCGCCAGCAATGCGTGCAGCACATGCTCGATCCACACGATGGTGATGCCGCGGTCGCGGATGCGGCGCACCAGCGCCACCAGCGCCTTCGATTCATCGTCGGTCAGCCCGCCCGCGATCTCGTCCAGCAGCAGCAGCTTCGGATCCGACGCCAGCGCGCGCGCCAGCTCCAGCCGCTTGCGGTCGAGCAGAGTGAGAGCGCCGGCCGAGACATTGGCCTTGTCGGAGAGTTCGCACTCGCGCAGGACCTGGGCGCAGAAAGCATAGCTCTGCTTCTCGGACCGGCCGCCGCCGAAAGCGGCGGCGACCAGCAGGTTTTCGAAGGTGGTCATGCCGGAATAGGGACGCGGGATCTGATAGGTCCGCCCGATCCCCATCTGGCAGCGCCGGAAGGGCGGCTCGCCGCGGAGTGCGGTGTCGCCGAGCTGGATCTCGCCGCCGGACGTCTTCAAGTCGCCGCTGATCATGTTGAACAGCGTCGTTTTGCCCGCCCCATTCGGGCCGAGGATGCCCAGCACCTCGCCCCGATGCACGTCGAAAGTCACGTCATGCAGGACGCGGACAGCGCCGAAGGACTTCGACACCCCGTGCGCTTTCAGCAGGATTTCCCTACCCATGACTCTGCCCGCGTCCCCGCTCATGTCACCAGGCGATCGGCTGAATAGCCTGTTGCGGCGCGAAGAGCTGATTGACCGTGTTGTCGACGATCTTCAGGTCATAAGGCCATTTCTCGCCCTTCACCCACTGGCCGCCGAAGATCGGCGTCTTGCAGATGTTCTTGTGGGGCGAGCCGTCGAACTTGATATGACCGACCAGCGTCTGCAGATCGGTAGCGACCAGGGCGTCTCGGTTGGCTGTGCGATCGAGCGGATTGGAAGAGCGCTTCAGGATGTCGAGCGCGACCTCGAGCAAGGCATGCGAATAGCCCAGCGGCTGCGTCCACTGCCGCTTCGAATCGACTTCCCATTGGCTGGCGATGTCGCTGCTGACCTGCCCGGTCAGCGACGACTTGAACGGGAACGCCGGTGTCCACCAGACCTCCGAGGACATGCCGTTGCCTAGAGGACCCATGGCCTCGACACCCCCCGGGAACAGGAGTGCCGCCGCCACCGTGACCGCCTTCGGCTTGAAGCCCTGCTGGTTGCACTGGGTGACGAAGGTCTTCAGATCGTCCGGATAGGTAATGCCGCCGATGATCTCGCAGCCCTGCTTCTTGAACTCGGCGATCTGTGCGGAAAAATCATTGGTGCGGGGCTGGAAATAGCCGGGCACCACGACCTCGTAGCCGGCCTTGCGGGTCGGCGCTGGCAAGCCATATTCGTCGTTGCCCCAGGTCTCGCCGTCGATGTTCTGCGGAAACAGCATGCCGACCTTCTTGTTGGTCTCCAGATGGCTCCAGAGTCCGACGAAGGTGTTCAGCGCCTCGTCGAGGCCCCAGAAGAAATGATAGGTCCAGCCGAAGGTCTGCTTGCCGCCGCCGCGCGGCATGATCACCGCTTGCCAGGGAGCACCGGAGGAAATGCAGGGGGTCTCATAAAGCTCGGCCTGCTCGGCCGCGGGCAGGATCGTGTCGGTGGTCGAGGCCGGTACGAGCAGATGCACCTCGTCGTTCAGGATGAGGTTGCCGGCGATTTCCGATGCCTTGTTCGGATTGGACTGGCTGTCGCGATCGAGGATCTCGATCTCGTAAGTATTGCCGTCGGCACATTGCAGCTGGCCGCCGAGCAGGGCGCGGATTTTCTGCAAGGTGTAGCCATCCGTTTCACCAAACAGGGCGAGCGGCCCGGTCGTGGGGCTGAGATAGCCGAGCTTGATCTTCCCCGCCGTCGCGGCGCGCAGATAGGTCGGCATGCCCAGCGTGCTGGCGGCAACGCCGGCTCCAATCCCCTTCAGGACGCTTCGGCGGCTGGGCCGCAAGCCCGATTTCACCAGTTTGTTGTAGTAGGTCATTGTCGGTTCCTCCCTGGGTTAAGTTTCTCCGGCCCACGGGACCGGTCTCAGTTCAAAGCTTGTTCAGGTCATCCTCAGCAGCGAGCCGCCATCGATGACGATCAGCGAGCCCGTCACGTAGGACGCGGCCGGCGACGCCAGATAGAGCGCCAGGCCCTTGATCTCTTCAGGGTCACCGATCCGGCCGATGAGCGACTGGGCCTCGAAGGCCTTGCGGTCCGCCGGATTGCGCAGCCGGCCGCCGGCGATGTTGGTGATGAACGGCCCGGGCAGGATTGCGTTGATGCGGATGTTGTAGGCGCCGAGCTCCATCGCCATGTGGCGAACGAGATGGTTCACCGCGGCCTTGGCGGGCATGTAGGGTGTACCCACGATGCTCTCGTTGATCAGCGAGGCGATGGACGACGTGACGATGATCTGGCCGCCGCCATTCGGCTTCATGTGCCGCACGGCATGCTTGATCGTGGTGTAGACCGAGGTCAGGTTTATCTCGATCACCTTGTCCCAGTGCTCGTCGGGCAGGTTCTCGATGGCGCCCTCGGGGTTCCTTTCGCCCGTCGGGGTGTTGAAGCCCGGCCCGGCGTCGATCCCGGCATTGGCGAACACGACGTCGATCGAGCCGGCCTTCTCGGCCACCTTGTCGAAGGCGGCCGCCATGGCCGCACGGTCGCCGACATCGACGACCTGGCCCCAGACATCGCCACCCGCCGCCCTGATCGCCGCCACGGTCTTCTCCAGCCCGGCAGGGTTCAGGTCGAAGATGCAGACCTTCGCCCCGTGCTCGGCCATGATCTCGGAATAGGCCTGCCCGATGCCGCTGGCGCCGCCGGTGACGATCACCGACTTGCCTCTGACATCGAACATCTTCTCAAGTGCGGCCATCAGTTTCCTCCCTTGCGCGACAGCACGAAATCGAACTCCACGTCGTAGAACGGCGCCGCGACCTCGACCCTGGCCGCGGCTTCGGCGTCCTCGACCTTGCGGAATTCGGCGAGCAGGCTTTTCTTCACGCCGAAGACGGCATCTGAATCGATGTACGGATCGTCCGGATCGAAGATGTGCGTGGTCAGCGCGTCGAAGCCCTCGGCCTCGACGATGTAGTGGAGATGCGCCGGACGATTGGGGTGGCGGCCTAGCGCGCCCAGCAGCCTGCCGACCGGACCGTCATCCGGGATCGGGTAGTATTTGGGCTTCACGCCGCGGAACCAGTAACGTCCGTCCGCACCGGTGCGGAACACCCCGCGCAGATTGAAGTCGGGCTGGATGCCCTTCTGCTGCACGTCGTAGAAACCCTCGTCATTGGCCTGCCAGACGTCGATCTTGGCGCCTGCGATCGGGTTACCCTCGGTATTGAGGATGCGGCCATGCACGAACATCGGCTCGCCCTTCTGGTCGAGGCAGATGTTCGATCCCATTGGCAATTCGGGCGCGTCGGCGACGTGGAAAGGCCCCAGCACCGTGGATTCCGAGGCACCCGACGGCTTGCGGTTGTTGATCGCATCGACCAGCATCGAGACGCCGAGAACATCCGACAGCAGGATGTACTCCTGCCGCCATTCGTTGCAGATCTGGCCCGTCTGCGTCAGGAACATGATCGCGCCGAACCATTCCTCCTGCGTCGGCTCGATCTCCTTCACCGCCTCGTGCAGCTTTCGGGTGATGACCTCCATCACCTCTTTGAGCCGCTCGTCTTTGGCGTTCCTGTTGCGCGCCACGACGACCTCGGCCGAGTTCGCCTCGGTGAAATAGCCGGATTCGTGTTCGTCAATCATGCGATCCTCCTCAGCGCGCCAGAACGGATTTGAAGACCCGGCGCAGTTCGGACGCCGGATCGGCCGCGAGCGTTTCGGAACGCCAGGCGACGTGGTGGTCGGGACGGACGATCAGGCAGCCGGTGTCGCGGATCTCCCGCGCGCCGGCCCAGTCGCCGGCATGATCCTCGATCGTGCGGCGCGGGCCGATCACATGGCTGCGGATCGGCAGACCGAGCTCCGCGCCCACCGTCTCCGCCGCGGCGACCCACGCCTCGCCGCCAATACCGGTCAAAAGCGTGAACTCGCCATGCCCGCAAAGATCGAGCGTCGAGACCTTCCTGCCCGAGCGCTCGAACACCCAGACATGCGGCAAGCGCGCGCCCGGCCACGTCGTTGGCGCATAGTGCAGCTCGCGATCCTTCTCGAATGCCGGCTCGCGCTGGCCGTCGGTCACCACCGCGCCGGACGCATAGCGCTGGTTCATCTCGACGCCATGGGCGTCGAACTCGTACTTCTTGAAGGCGATAGCCTTGCGGAGCGCCTCGCGCTGCGCTTCGGCCGCGGGCGTCGCGTCGGCGCGGGCCTCCATGTTCCTCTGGATCTTGTCGTGATCGACGCCGCCATCCATGCCGAGCGCCTCGAAGATCGGTCCGAATTCGGCAATGGACTGGTTCGCCCGCGTCACGATCTGGCGCGCGATCGGTGCGCGCTCGGCAGAGTAGCTATCCAGAAGCCCGATGCCCGCCTGCCCCTTGACGACCTTGGCAAGCTTCCAGGCGAGATTGAACCCATCCTGGATCGATGTGTTCGAGCCGAGCCCGTTCGAGGGCGGATGCCGGTGCGCGGCGTCGCCCATGATGAACACCCGCCCCTTCTGCATGTGCGTGGCGAAGCAGTTGTTCACCGTCCAGGTGTTGGCGCCCAGGAGCTCGATCTCGAGCGCGGAATCTCCGACCAATTGACGCGCGACCTCGGTGGCCAGTTCCGGCGTTACCTCCGGCGGCGGCTGGTTGATGTCGTAGCCCCAGACGATCAGCCACTCATCCCACGGCCGCACCATGCGAACCAGACCCATGCCGATGCCGCCGACGTCGGCGCCGGGCTGCATGACCCAGTAGAGGACGCTCGGCCGGTGCGCGACGTATTTCGACAGATCGGCCCTGAACAGGATGTTC
>NZ_RZPL01000173.1:0-8896 GCF_004022805.1 Mesorhizobium sp. M7A.F.Ca.CA.002.04.1.1
GGCTATGCTTAACTGTCCGCTAATAAAGCGGTCCGATGATTTGCCGGACGCCGTCCGGACTGACGCGAGGAAACCGTTCGGAATGCAAGGTGGCCGCTTGACGGCATTTTCGCCGCAACCTATTGGAACCGGGTGGAACGCCGGGAGCAATGAGGCCTCGTGGCGGAGTGGTTACGCAGAGGACTGCAAATCCTTGCACCCCGGTTCGATTCCGGGCGAGGCCTCCAATGCCCGGGCCCCCGCGCGGCAGCGCAGGGGCCTGAAGTTCCTGACACAATGGACCGCGGTTCTGGCGCGGCAAGCGGACTGGTTGGGACATGAGCGCTGATTTCTCCGAACTACGCGTCAAGATGGTCGACGGCCAGGTCCGCACCACAGATGTGACCAGCGCGCCGCTACTCGATGCAATGCTTGTCGTCCCAAGAGAGATGTTTGTCGGCGCCGCCCAGCGCGATCTCGCCTATATCGACGAGGACATCCGCATTGCAGCCGGCGCGGACGGTTCGCGCTACCTGATGGAAGCGTCGCCGTTGGCCAAGCTTATCCAGCTGGCCGAGATCAACCCGACCGATTCGGTGCTCGATGTCGGTTGCGGAACGGGCTACGCCTCGGCCATCCTGTCGCGGCTGGCCGGGTCCGTAGTGGCGCTCGAAAACGATTCGGCGCTGGCGGAAACCGCCAGATCGACGCTTTCGTCGCTTGGCTGCGGCAATGTGACCGTCGTCCAGGGCGCGTTGCCGCAGGGGCATGCCGCCAAGGCGCCTTATGATGTTATCTTTATCGGTGGCAGTGTCGCGGAAGTGCCGGCCCCGTTGCTCGACCAGCTTGCCGAAGGCGGCCGACTCGTCGCCGTCGAAGGGCAGGGCAATTCCGGCGTGGCCCGTCTCTTTTTCAAGGCCGGGGGGGTTGTAACCGGAAGACGTGCATTTAATGCGGCAATTAAGCCACTACCGGGGTTTGAACGCATTCGTGCTTTCGAATTCTGAATGATTTGGCCTTGCAGCAGAGGCTTTGTCATGGTCGCTTGCATTTGAACGATCGCTGCTGATGCCAAACTGGGGGCACTTTGGGGGTGAGCAGCAGGGAACACGAACACGCGGCGCCGGCTGATCTATGAGAGAAGCAGGCGCGGCGCGGTTCCCATGGAAAACGAATGAGGGTTTAACCGTGCCGTCTTTACGCAAGTCACTTTTCACCGCCGTCCTCGTTTCGGCGACCATGCTGTCCCCACTGGCCGCTTCAGCCGAAACCATCTCCGGCGCGCTTGCAAAGGCCTACCAGTACAATTCTTCACTGAATTCGGCCCGTGCCGGCGTTCGCGTCACCGACGAGGGTGTCGCCATCGCCAAGTCGGGCTACCGCCCGGTTGTCACCGGCTCGGCGGATATCGATTATTCGAGCAGCCATCTCAACGGCACCAATTCAAGCGTGCGGCTGACCACCGGCAATTTTGGCGTTCAGATCAACCAGACGCTGTTCGACGGCTTTCAGACCAGGAACAATGTCGCTGCCGCCGAAGCGCAGGTCCGGGCCTCGGTCGAAAGCCTGCGCAACACTGAAGAGGGCATCCTGTTCAGCGCGGCGCAAGCGTATATGAACGTGATTCGCGACCGGCAGGTCGCCGTGCTGACCGAGCAGAACCTGCAGTTCCTGACCGAAACGGCGCGCGCGGCGCGTTCGCGCTTCGAAGTTGGCGAAGGCACGCGCACCGATGTCGCCCAGGCCGACGCTTCGCGCGCCGCCGCGGTGGCGTCGCTGAGTGCTGCCCGGGCGCAGGCGCTGGCAAGTGCGGCGCTCTATCGCCAGATCGTTGGCGACGAGCCGGGCAAACTCAAGGGCGCTTCGCCGGTGGCAAAGCTGTTGCCGTCGAGCCTCGCCGCCGCCGTCGGGGTGGCCTCGAACGAGCATCCGGCCATCCTTGCCACGCAGCATCTGGTCGATGCCGCGGCGTTTTCGGTGAAGTCGGCCGAAGGTGCGCTGTTGCCGCAGCTGTCGGCTTCCGCCGGCGTTTCGAGCGCCTATCGCAATACCTCGCCTTTGCCGGGTGTCGGTTCGCAGGATGGCACGACCAATTCGGCCAGTGTCGGGGCAACGCTGACCATCCCGATCTATTCGGGTGGCCGCACCTCGGCGATCGTGCGCCAGGACAAGGAATCGCTCAGCCAGGCCCGCATCCAGGTCGATGTCAGCCGCGACCAGGTGCGCCAGGCCGTCACCGCCGCCTGGACCGAGTACACCGCCGCGCAGCAGCAGCTGACGGCCAACAGGCAAGTGATCGAAGCCGCGAAGCTGGCACTGAACGGTGTCATCGAAGAGCGCAATGTCGGCCAGCGCACCACGCTCGACGTCCTCAATGCGCAGGCGACGGTCATCACCGCCCAGATCAACCAGGCCGGTTACGAACACGATGTGGTGGTGGCGAGCTACGCCATCCTGCAGGCGACCGGCCGTCTGTCCGTCGACCGCCTTGGCTTGCAGGTAGCGAAATACAAGCCTGAAGAGCACTACAACGCGGTCAAGGACAAGTGGTACGGACTGCGCACGCCGGACGGCCGCTGAGGCGTTCGGCCTGAACTGGCCGTGTTCCCTGCTTGAGCAGGATCTTTCGCGCTGCGGCTCTCGGGTTCAGATGGCGCTAATCTGTTGAAATCCCACAAGTCCCCAGATTGGGGATTCTCGTGCGGCGATCCGTCGGTTACGCTGTGGCCATGATTCGATCCGGCTCTGCCGGAGCGGAAAACCCAACAGGGGTCACAAGGGCGGCGGATGTGACGATGGCAACGGCAAGCAGCGCACAGCGCGAACCTTCCATGGAAGAGATACTGGCTTCCATCAGGCGGATCATCGAGGACAGCGACGGCGGCCGCAAGCAGCCGGGCGACGCCGATGAGCTGAGCCAGGATCTGGAGCGCGCGTCGAGCGCCTATGCAGCCCCCGACGTGGAAGCTTTTCGTGCCGACCTGCATGCCGCCCCCGAGGGCAGGAAGCCTGTCACGCTGGCGGAAGTCCAGTCACAGCTGCCGCCGGCCGAGCCGGTGGTGGCGCGCATGGAAACGCCGGTGCGCCCCGATCCCAGCCCGGCAAGGCCATCGATGACACTCGCCGAGGTCAGCGCCCGCGTTGCAGCGGAGCCAATCACGGCTGAAGCGCCAATATCGCGTCCTGTCGCCGACGCTTCCATCGCCGATTGGCGTCGCGAGATCGCCGCGGTTGGCGAACAGGCCAGGGCGGTGTCGGACCGGAGCGAGGCACGCAAGACGGCTGCCCAGCCGTCCGTGGAGGCTCCAGGGGATGAACCGGCCGCGAAACCGGCTACCGAGCCGTCTCGTCCGGATGCAAGCGTGGTGCGGCCGGTGGCGGCCAGCGACGCGCCGCGTCCGGCGATCGTTTCCGAGCACACCGGCCGTCAGGTCGCGGCTGCCTTTGGCGAGCTTTCCGACGCGTTTGCCAGCCGCAGCAAGAAGACATTCGACGAGATGGCCGAAGAGATGCTGCGGCCGATGCTGCAGGATTGGCTCGACAACAATCTGCCGACACTGGTCGAAAGGCTGGTGCGCGAGGAGATCGAGCGCGTGGCGCGCGGGGCGCAGTAGTTCCCCATGCCGATTGCCCAGAGGAAACGGCGCCTTCGTGGCGCCGTTTCTTTTGGTGAAGTCGTTGTCGGCAGGACGACGGATCGCGTTCCGTTGAAATGACTGAGGCCGCGCCTATCTGGTTGTGAGGGTCCGAGACAGCCCTTGCGGTTGACTTGGCCAAAACCTTCCGATTTACACCGGACCAGCAAACTCCCGACAGCGCGGACCATTTTCCCATGCTTGAAAAGACCTACGACGCCAAAACCGTCGAGCCGAAGATCGCCAAAGTCTGGGAAGAGGCCGACGCGTTTCGCGCCGGTGCCGGGGCCGAGGAGGGGGCGGAGGCCTTCACCATCGTCATCCCGCCGCCGAACGTCACCGGCTCGCTGCATATGGGACACGCGCTCAACAACACGCTGCAGGATATATTGGTGCGCTTCGAGCGCATGCGCGGCAAGAACGTCCTGTGGCAGCCGGGCATGGACCATGCCGGCATTGCCACGCAGATGGTGGTCGAGCGGCAGCTGATGGAAAAGCAGATCCATCGCCGCGACCTGACCCGCGAACAGTTCATCGAGAAAGTGTGGGAGTGGAAGGCCGAATCCGGCGGTGCCATCTTCAACCAGCTGAAGCGGCTCGGCGCCTCGGCCGACTGGTCACGCGAACGCTTCACCATGGACGAAGGCCTGTCCAAGGCGGTGCTCGAAGTGTTCGTCACGCTCTACAAGGAAGGGCTGATCTACAAGGACAAGCGTCTTGTGAACTGGGACCCCAAGCTGCTCACCGCGATCTCCGATCTCGAGGTCGAGCAGCAGGAGGTCAATGGCAATCTCTGGCACTTCCGCTACCCCGTCGAAGGCAAGGTCTTCGACCCGGAAAACCCGAAAACCTTCATCACCGTGGCGACGACGCGCCCGGAGACGATGCTGGGCGATACGGCCGTCGCGGTGCATCCCGACGACGAGCGCTTCCGGCATCTGGTCGGCAAGAACATCGTCCTGCCGATCGTCGGCCGCAGGATTCCCGTGGTGGCGGATGAGTATTCCGATCCGGAAAAAGGTTCGGGCGCGGTCAAGATCACGCCGGCGCACGACTTCAACGATTTCGAGGTCGGCAAGCGCCACAAGCTGCCGGCGATCAATATCCTGACCACGGAGGCGGCGGTAAGTCTCAGGGACAATGAGGATTTCCTTGCCGGCCTCGAGGTGACGCCGGAGCGCCAGGCGGTCTGGGACGAACTCGACGGCCTCGATCGCTTCGTCGCGCGTAAGAAGATCGTCGAGCTGATGGAAGAGGGCGGCTTCCTCGAAAAGGTCGAGCCGCATCGCCATGCGGTGCCGCATGGCGATCGCGGAGGCGTGCCGATCGAGCCGTTCCTGACCGAGCAATGGTATGCCAATGCGGCGGAGCTGGCCAAACCGGCAATCGCTTCAGTGCGCGAAGGTCGCACGAACTTCGTGCCGAAGAACTGGGAAAAGACCTATTTCGACTGGATGGAGAACATCCAGCCCTGGTGCATCTCGCGCCAGCTCTGGTGGGGCCACCAGATTCCGGCCTGGTACGGGCCGGATGGGCGCGTCTTCGTCGAGAAGACCGAGGAAGAGGCGCTGAGCGCCGCGATCGAATTCTATCTGGCGCTGGAAGGACCGTGGAAGGCCTGGGTCGAGGACAAGCTGGAGAACTTCAAGCCGGGCGAGATCCTGACCCGCGACGAGGACGTGCTGGACACCTGGTTCTCGTCGGCGCTGTGGCCGTTCTCGACGCTGGGTTGGCCTGATGAGACTCCCGAGCTGAAGACCTACTACCAGACCGACGTGCTGGTGACAGGCTTCGATATCATCTTCTTCTGGGTCGCCCGCATGATGATGATGGGCCTGCACTTCATGGACGAGGAGCCGTTCCACACCGTCTATGTCCATGCGCTGGTGCGCGACAAGAACGGCGCCAAGATGTCGAAGTCGAAAGGCAACGTCATCGATCCGCTCGACCTGATCGACGAATACGGCGCCGATGCGCTGCGCTTCACCCTGACGGTGATGGCGGCACAAGGCCGCGACGTGAAGCTCGATCCGGCGCGCATCGCCGGCTATCGCAATTTCGGCACCAAGCTGTGGAACGCGACGCGTTTTGCCGAGATGAACGAGGTCGCGCGCAATGACGATTTCTGGCTGAACGACGCCAAGCTGGCGGTCAACCGCTGGATCCTCACCGAGCTGACGCGGGCGGCGCGCGAGATCACCGACGGCATCACCTCATACCGCTTCAACGAGGCGGCGGGCGCCGCCTACCGCTTCGTCTGGAACCTGTTCTGCGACTGGTACCTGGAACTGCTGAAGCCGGTGTTCATGGGAACCGACGAGGCGGCCAAAGCCGAAAGCCGAGCCTGCGTCGCCTTCGTGCTCGACGAGATCTACAAGCTGCTGCATCCGATGATGCCGTTCATGACCGAGGAACTGTGGGCGCAGACCGCTGGCGAAGGCAAGCAACGCCCCTCGCTGCTGTGCCATGCCACGTGGCCGTCACCGGACTTCGAAGACGCCGAGGCTGCAGCCGACATCAATTGGCTGGTCGACCTCGTCTCCGGCATCCGCTCCGTGCGTTCGGAGATGAACGTGCCGCCGGCAGCCATCGCACCGCTCGTCGTGGTCGGCGCCAACGATGTGACACGCGAGCGCCTCGTTCGCGAGGAGTCGGCGATCAAGCGGCTGGCGCGGGTCGGCGACATCTCGCTTGCCGATATCGCGCCCAAGGGTTCGGCGCAGATCGTGCTCAACGAGGCGACGATCTGCCTGCCGCTTGGCAGCCTGATCGACCTCGCCGCCGAGGCTGCACGGTTGCAGAAGGAACTGGCCAAGGTGACCGAGGAGATCGCGCGCCTGCACAAGAAACTGTCGAACGAGAGGTTCGTGGCCAGCGCGCCGGCCGAGATCGTCGATGCCGAGCGTGAAAAGCTCGCCGAATACCGCGATGCACAGGACAAGCTGTCGATCGCGCTGGCCAGGGTTCGCGACGCCGGCTGAGGGTAGATTCGGGAGACTTTAGACCCCTCTAAAATGCTGGTTTTCCGCCTGGAAAATCAGCATTCCGTTGCGTTAATATTGACGTAAACGGAAGTTTTAGCCCCATTGTTGCCATAATGTAACAATGGGGCTCCTGGAGCCCAAAAAAGGCCTGTTTTCGAGCCTTTTTGGATGGTTCTCCCTGTTTTTTGAGAGCCGCTCAGCCTTCACAGACCATTTTTCGGCCTTGCCGCACCCGGTTGCATTTCCTCGAAAATGCGGCTGGCCAGTGTGTACATGTACGCCCGCGAATTCGTTGTTGCACCGTTAACCTGAATTGGTTCTAGCTTGGTGCACTCGAATTCGGGGAGGACATTTCATGACTATTCTGCGACTGAAGGCGCTGCTGGGGGCGGGCTGCTTTTCGCTGGCTTTGATCGGGACGGCGATGAATCCGGCACATGCCGGCGGCCTGGAGCGTGGCGGCTACGATATCGATCTGCTGTTCGATCCGGCTCCGTTCGCGACCGAAGCGGAAGCGACCTATGTGATGCCGGACCGCAAGTACGAGAATGCGCGCGGTCCAGGCGGAGCCGATCTCGGCTTGGGCACCTCGGCCGACGGAGCCGAGGGCTATTGGGTTCCGCGCGTGGGAATGAAGGTCCAGGTCGTGCAAGGCGTGGATTGTATGGTCGATTATTCGCAGCCCTGGGGCGCGCATACCGCACCTGGCATGTGGAATGGTGCGCTTTCCAATACGGAAACCGATATCAAGAGCAACAACTACGCTGGTACATGCTCTTATAAATTTGATGCGGGCAAGGGCCAACTTCGTTTTATCGGCGGGCTGTTTTTCCAAGACATCTCGGGGTTCAAAGAAAACTTGGTAAACGTACTCCCAGCATTGACAGGCCGTGTCGATCTCGAGGCCAGTGGCTGGGGTTGGCGCGCAGGCGTCGCTTATGAAATCCCCGACATCGCGTTGCGCGCGAGCCTTGTCTACAATTCGAAAGTCAAGCTCGACAATATCTCGGGTGCGCTCGACCTCACCAGTATTGGCAGAGGCGTTACCGATATTTACGGATCAACACAGTACATGCCTGATTCCGTGGAGCTGAAGTTGCAGTCGGGTATCGCTCCCGGCTGGCTTGCCTTCGGTTCGATCAAGTGGGTGAACTGGAGTTTGCTGCAGAGCGTTCCTATCTGCCCGGTGGGGGCTCCGTCCTCACTTTGCTTCACCAACGGCCCGGCAGAGGCAACCTCCCTTGACCTGATGTATCGTGATGGCTGGACCGTATCAGGTGGTATCGGCCACAAGTTCAACGATCAGTGGAGTGGAGCCGGTCAGTTGACTTGGGATCGCGGCACCTCGCATGGCTTCGGCGCGCAGACCGACACCTGGACGCTGGGTGGCGGCGTCGCTTATACGCCGAAGCCCAACATTGAGGTTCGCCTGGCCGGTGCAGTCGGTGTGCTCACCAGTGGTCATTCCGGCATAGTGATTGGCGAGAACGGAAAAATTATTGGTGACGACGCCACCTACGATTTTGGCAACGATCTGGTCACGGCATTTTCCGGCGGTATCAAGATCAAGTTCTAACCTGTTGAGAATTTTACAAAAAGGCCGGGCAATACCCGGCCTTTTTCATTTGGGCGGCTCTTGCCCGTGCGCCATTCATATAGGCCGCGTGCACATAAGCCGCGCTGTTGTCGCCCTCCTGCTATTGTGACGTTTTGGCAACACTTTCTGAACAACCCCTGCGGTAGAGGTCAGGCTGAGGAAATTGCCCATTTCCCGCCATAAACCCGGCGCACCTCGATCTTGTCTCGGGACACGCGCCAAAAGGCTCGGCGAGGGGGCAGGCCGCTCCGCCCCATTTGCAGGGAAGATGGGGCAAGGAAGAGTATGGACGCCAAAGTCATCTCCAAGGCTAAGCTCCCTAGCCGCTATGTGACCGTCGGTCCGGCGCGTGCGCCGCATCGTTCCTATCTCTATGCCATGGGTTTGTCGGCGGCCGAGATTGCGCAGCCGCTGGTCGGGGTCGCCTCCTGCTGGAACGAGGCGGCGCCCTGCAACATTTCGCTGATGCGCCAGGCGCAGGTGGTCAAGAAGGGCGTCGCGGCCGCCAGCGGCACGCCGCGCGAATTCTGCACCATCACCGTCACCGATGGCATCGCCATGGGTCACCAGGGCATGAAGTCGTCCCTGGTGTCGCGCGAGGTCATCGCCGATTCGGTCGAGCTCACCATGCGCGGCCATTGCTACGACGCGCTGGTTGGGCTCGCCGGCTGCGACAAGTCGCTGCCCGGCATGATGATGGC